>CAYSMM010000182.1:0-5266 GCA_964432095.1 uncultured Burkholderiaceae bacterium
CCTGCAGATCGACCCGCGTGACATCCTGTTCAGCCTGTTGGCGATTCTGGCCGTGCCCATGCTGCTGGGCCTGGCCTTTGCGCACCGCTTGCCCGGCCTCATGCAGAAGATCCGCAAGCCACTCGCCAACCTAAGCCTGGCACTGCTGCTGCTGTTCATCGCGGCCGGGCTTTACCGTGAGCGGCAGTTGCTCGATGTGCAGATTCTTCTGCCCTTGCTGATCGTGGTGCTGCACAATGCCAGCGGGTTGATTTTTGGCTGGCTGTCTGCGACCGCAATGCGGGTGGCCGAGCGAGACCGCCGGGCGGTGATGATAGAGGGTGGTATGCAGAACTCGGGCCTGGCACTGGGCATCATCGCGCTGCAGTTTGGCAACGACCTCAACATGGTCATCATAGCCAGCCTGTGGGGGATTTGGCACATCGTCAGCGGCCTATCCCTTGCGGTGTACTGGCGTAAGGCCGACACGGCACAATCACTAGCCTGAAAATAGTGATTTCAAATCTGCTGCGATGCATGCGATGCACGCACAGAACGCTGCGTAATGGAAGCTTCTGGTTGATAGATACCCTGTATGCATGACGTTGTGATCAAGGGCGGCACGATTGTGGACGGTGGAGGTTCCGAGCCCTACACCGCCGACATCGCCTTCAAAGATGGGCGTATTTCTGACATTGGCAAGGTGACTGAGCCAGCCAAGGAAACTTTGATCGCCTGGGGTGCACTGGTTACGCCGGGCTTCATCGACATCCACACGCACTACGATGGCCAGGCGACCTGGGACGAGACATTCGTGCCCAGCGTGTTCCACGGGGTCAGCACCGTGGTGATGGGCAATTGTGGCGTGGGTTTCGCGCCGCTCGTGCCAGGCCATGAGCAAAAGCTCATCGAGCTGATGGAAGGCGTGGAGGACATTCCCGGCGCTGCACTGGCCGAGGGCGTGCGCTTCAACTGGCGCGGGTTTGGCGACTACATGAACATGCTCGATGCCATGCCGCACACGCTCGACTATCTGGTACAGGTGCCGCATGACTGCGTGCGCATGGCGGTGATGGGCGAGCGTGCCAGTGCCCACCAGGCCGCCAGTGAGCAAGAGATCGTCTCCATGCGCAACATCGTGCGCGAGGCGCTGCTGGCCGGTGCGGTGGGCTTTTCCACCGGCCGCACCGACAACCACCGCACCGCACGCGGGCAGGAGACGCCGGCGTCCGAGGCCGACGCGATGGAGCTATGCGGCATCGCCGAAGCCTTCAGTGGCCTGAACCACGGCGTGATTCAACTGGTGAGCGATTTCGATTTGTTCCGCGGCGCCGACCGCTTCGATGCTGAGTTCGACCTGGTGGAACTGATGGCGCGCACGGCGGGCCGTCCCATGTCTATGACGTGGCTACAGCGTGACCCGGGTGGCGAGCAGTACCGCCGCATTGCCCAGCGCGTGGAAGCTGCCAATAGCCGCCGCTTGCCGCTGTTTCTGCAAACTGCGGCACGTGGCATTGGCGTGATCATTGGGCTGGACGCGAGCTTTCACCCTTTCATGGGTTTTGCGTCGTACAAAGAGATTTCGTCGCTGCCGCTGGCCCAGCGCGTGGCCGCCTTGCGCGACGCCGATCGCCGTGCACGTGTGCTGAGCGAGCGCAGCGAGCGCGTAGCCGGTGACGGCAGCCCGGTGCCGCCGTTGGTGGATTTGCTGCTGGCGCAGATCGACCGCGCTAGCGCGCGCATGTTTCCGCTGGAGGGCACTCCCAACTATGCGCCCAAGGCGAGTGAGTCGTTCTACGCCCGAGCGACCCGCCAGGGCAGCACTGCTTTGGCTGCTATCTACGACTACCTGTGCGAAGGTGACGGCAGCCGACTGATTTACTTTCCAATCTTCAATTACAACGAGGGCTCACTCGATGTGGTGGGTCGTATGCTGCAGCACTCTCATGCGCTGCTGGGGTTGAGCGATGCTGGCGCACACGTGGGCACGATTTGCGACGCCAGCTTCACCACCTTCATGCTCACGCATTGGGTGCGCGACACGGGCCGCATGAAACTTGAGCATGCTGTGCGCATGATGACGCGGCGCAATGCCGCCTACCTCGGCCTGAAGGACCGCGGCGTGCTCAAGGTGGGCCTGCGCGCCGACGTGAACGTCATCGACCTCAAACGCTTGTCGCTGCCCTTGCCACAACTCAGGCGTGATCTGCCTGGTGGGGGTAGGCGCTTCGTGCAGAACGCGCAGGGGTACATGGCGAGCTACGTCAATGGTCAGTGCGTGCAGCGTGAAGGGCAGGTTTTGCCAGCTCGTCCAGGCCGTCTGGTGCGCGCAGGGCAGGCTGCGCCGGAACCGCAAAAGCGCAAATCAAGTAGTTGATTTTCATCACATAGATGGATGAGTACTATGCCTTTGCTGCTTCATGGTAAAGCAGTAATCATATGTTACTGTAAAGAGTATGAAAGTTTTTTAGCTTTCAATATAGGTGTCCGAACCTCGAACCGCACCTCGTCCAGCGTTTCGCCCGCCTCACCTTGCAAACGTAGCACATGTGCCCCGGGGCGTAACATCCAACTCGTGCGTGCGGCTAAGGCACTGCCGGCGGTGTGCTCCAGTGGCTTGCCATCGAGCCACCACTGCGCTGCAAGGCCCTCGCGCTCCAGCACCAGACTTTGACGCGCCAGCGGAATGTCGGGGTCGAGTGCGAACACTGCGCCATCGAGCGGCTGTGTGATGCGGGGTCGGCCCAGCGCGGCCAAGGTGTCCCGCGCCGAAAGTTGCACACGCTGTAGTTGCGTGCCTGCGATGAATAGCTCATGCCGCGGCGGCTCGGCCACGCCCTCCAGGGTGATGTGCTGTCGCACCAGTTGGGCGGGCAGGGCGGGTGGCTGCGCGGGCTTATGGTGATGCAGCTCACGCATCACGTCGTGCCATACGGGGGCTGCGCCGTGCACGCCCGACACATCATGCATGGGTTCACCACTCGCGTTACCCACCCAAACGCCTACCGTGTAGCTGCTCGTGAAGCCGATGCACCAGTTGTCGCGCATGTCCTTGCTGGTGCCGGTTTTCACCGCGGCCCAAAACGGCAGACGCAGCGGGCTGTCAAGCCCAAAGGTGATGCTGCGCGCTTCGTTGTCGGCCAGCATGTCGGCCACGATGGCGCTGGCCTCGGCACTTAGCACGCGTCGCGGCTTTTGATAGGGCGGTTGTTCGTAGCTGCGCCTGGGGCTAAAGGTTGGTACGGAATGCAAGCCGCCGTTGGCCAGCGTGCGGTACGCATTGGTGAGTTCGAGCAGGCGCACGTCGGCACTGCCCAGCGCCAGTGACGCGCCGTAGTGGTCGCCGTTATGCGTAAGGCTAGTGAGGCCGACATCGCGCAGCGATTGCACTAGCACGTCTGGCTCCAGCATCGCGCCCAACCGCACGGCCGGCACATTGAGTGAGCCGGCAAGCGCCACGCGCGCACTCACCCAGCCTTTGAAGTCTTTGCTGTAGTTGCGCGGCAGGTACTGTGCGTCGGCGGTTTGAATCGCCAGCGGTGCGTCGTGCAGCAGCGACGCCGCGGTGATTCTGCGGCTTTCCAGCGCCAATGCATATACGAATGGCTTGAGTGTCGAGCCCGCTTGGCGCAGCGCATCGGCCGTGTCCACCTGTGCGGCTTGCGACAGCGCGCCGCTGGAGCCGACGTAGGCCAGCACCTCGCCGCTGGCGTTGTCGAGCACCACCACCGCGCCGTCTTCGACATTGCGCATCCACAACTCGCGCAATCGCTCATGCAGCGCGCGCTGCGCGAATCGTTGTATGTGAGCGTCCAGGCTGCTCGTCAGACGCTCTCCAGGCTCACGCAGTAAGCGGCGCGCGGCGTGATGTGCTATCGGCTCGCTGTGCAGCGCGTGGCTGCGGCGCTGTGTGATGAGCGCAGCCAGCACTGGCAGGCCGTCGCAACTCGGGAGTGCTTGCGCGCGCATCACCGTGCAGGCGCGTGCGGCAAGAACGTTCGCACGCGCCTGCGGCGCGCGCAGCAAGGCCACCAGCAGGGCCGACTCACGCGCGTCCAGCCCATGCGGTGCCTTGTTGAACAGCGCCTGCGAAGCACTCGCAATACCTTGCAGTTCCCCTCGGAACGTGACGGTGTTGAGATACGCCTCTAGCAACTGCGATTTGCTGTACTCTGCCTCCAGCGCCAGCGCGGCACGCATTTGCGTGAGTTTTTGCAGCAGGCTGCGGCGGCCCCGCGCTGCTTGTAAGCCGCTGTCCAGCTGTGCCGCAAGCTGCATGGTGAGTGTGCTTGCGCCGCGAACGCCGCGACCCAGCATAGCGTCCTTCATTGCTGCGGCAATGGCGATGAAATCCACGCCATGGTGCGTGGCATAGCGTTGATCTTCTGCCGCCAGCAGGGCCTGCGTGAACGCCGGCGATACCTCGCTCAGCGGCACCCATTGCAGGCGGCGCTGCTCGAGTGCCATGCGCAGCCGCGCTAGCTCGTGGCCGTTGCGGTCGAGCAGCCAGGCTTCGCTGGAATCAAAGCCCGCTGCAGTAGGCAGCGCGATTGGCTTGGGAGCGGTGGCCAGCCCAAGAGCAAGTAAAGTTACTGCGAGCAGCAACGTGGTTGCGATGGCAGCGCGCTGGATGGACGTGCGCACGCGCTACTCCACCTTCATGCGCGCATTGGGCAGCGCACCGTACATATCGGGCGCATACATCGCCTCGGCGCGCGTGGGTGGCAGCGCAAACTCGCCGGGCTGGTTGAGCCGCACGGTGTACTCCACACTGCTCGTGCCTTTGCTCAGGTAGTGGTAATAGACACGGAAGCCTTCAAACGTACGCTCTTCGAACGCGGCCCAGTCGCCAGTTGCACGTTCACCGCGCACCTCCACCTGGGAGTCCCGCGCGAGGCCACTGCCCAGCACGGTGGCGCCAGCGGGAACGGGGTCGCTCAAAACGACCCAGCTCATGTCGGCCTGCGCGTCTACGTCGAGCTTCACGCGGTACACGTCACCCACAGACCACTTACCCGGCGTTTTTTGCGTCACGGGTGTGACGGTGCGCGTGACACGGTATCCGGCAAAGTCTTCCCGGGTCATCGGCACGGCAGCGAGCGACTGCAACATTACGTACGGCTTGCCTGCGCCCTGATGAGTGATATTCAGGGTGGCAGGGCCGCTGGCCCACGGCAAGCTGACGGTTGCGGGCCTAGCGCTGGTTGAAGCGTTATCCTTTACTCCCGTCGATTGCCAAGTACTCTGCTGAGTAAATAGTACTTTCCGGTCGTCTTTAATAGATAAT
>CAYSMM010000183.1:0-5252 GCA_964432095.1 uncultured Burkholderiaceae bacterium
TGGGTGCGTGAAGGCGCCCTCGCATACGCGCGCAAGCAGGCCGCGCGTGAGCGCAAGGAGGCGGCGTGATCCTGGAAGTTACCACGCTGGATGTGAAGCCCGGGCAAGAGCTGGCGCTCTACGACCCCTTCCCTACGTTAAACATTACGCGCCTGTAATGCTGGAGGGCCTAAAGTCATGACCCCCCCACCCCATGAAACCCCGTTGTGGGAAGTATTCATCCGTAGCAAGCAAGGGCTTGAGCACAAACACTGCGGCAGCCTGCATGCGGCCGATGCCCGGCAAGCGTTGCAGATGGCGCGCGATGTATACACCCGCCGCATGGAGGGCGTGAGTATCTGGGTGGTGCCCTCATCGGCCATTGCGGCCAGCGACCCGCAAGACAAGGCCGAGTGGTTCGACCCCGCCGAAAGCAAGATTTACCGGCATCCCAGTTTTTACGACATCCCCGATGAAGTGGGGCATATGTGATGGACGTGGCCTGCATCCTGCACCTGGCCGACAATGCGCTGGTATTGGGCCAACGCAATGCCGAGTGGTGCGGCCACGCGCCGCTGCTGGAAGAGGACATTGCGATGGCCAATATCAGCCTGGACATGATTGGCCAGGCACGCATGCTGTATCAACTTGCGGCTGAGCGCGAGGGTAAGCGCGAAGATGACTATGCGTACTGGCGCAGCGAGTCAGAGTTTCGCAACTTCACGCTATGCGAATTACCGCATAGTGCACAAGCCTTGTCGGGTAACAGCCGCACCGAGCGCGACTACGCCGTCACTATCGTGCGCAATACGCTATACGGTGCCTACGCATTACTGCAGTGGCAAACGCTTGAGCACGATGCCGATGCCGGCGTAGCCGCGATTGCCGCCAAAAGTGTGAAGGAAGCGCGCTACCACCTGCGACATGCCAGCGACTGGTTGCTGCGCTTGGGCGACGGCACGGATGAGTCGCACGCGCGCATGCAGCGTGCACTCAATCACTTGTGGCCCTACACGGCAGAGTTCTGGCACACCGATTGGCCGCAAGTCAACTCACGGGTCAGCCCGCAGGCCTGGCAAAGCATCGTGCTGCCCTTGATCACTGAAGCCACGCTCACACTACCGGGTGATGTAACCGCCCTAACCACTACCCCGGCACCTTTTATGGCCGCCCGCGGTTCACGTGGCATGCATTCCGAGCACATGGGCTACTTGCTGGCCGAGTTGCAAAGCGTGGCACGCGCTCATCCCGGAGCGCAGTGGTGAGTAACACACCTCTGCAGTGTCGGCAGGCTCTCCGGGATCAAGCTCTGCGCGTGCTAGATACCGTGGCCGACCCGGAGCTGCCTGTGCTCAGTATTCGCGAGCTGGGCATTTTGCGCAGCGTGCACGCGGCCGACGACGGCACGGTGGACGTGGTGATCACGCCCACCTACAGCGGCTGCCCGGCCATGGAGCAAATTGAGAAAGATGTTCAGGCCGCGCTGTGCGCCCAAGGCATTGCTGCGCGCGTGCATATGCAGCTTGCGCCTGCGTGGACGACCGATTGGATGACTGACAGCGCGCATCGCAAACTGCGCGAATACGGTATCACCCCACCACAGCAGGGCGCGGCTGATCACGGCGCAGCTGATGCGCAAACCGTGCGGTCCATCGCGCTGCTGCGCCGTGCCAGAGATGTTGCAGTACCGTGCCCGTACTGCGAAAGTACGGCCACCACGCAGCTTGCAGGCTTCGGCTCGACCGCATGCAAGGCGCTGTACAAATGCTTGTGCTGCGGCGAGCCGTTTGATTACTTCAAACCACACTAACAAACCACACTAAGCCACACCCGCGTGACGCCGCACTTTCACACCCTGCATATTCAATCTGTGCAGCCCGCTTCCGACACGGCGATATGCATCCGCTTTGCCGTTCCAGCAGAGCTGCTTGACGACTACCGCTTCGTTGCGGGGCAGTTCGTCACGCTCAAGGCACAGGTGCACGGCATGGAGCAGCGGCGCAGTTATTCGATTTGCAGCACACCGCAGCACTACGCCGCGACGGGTGAGTTCAGCATCGGCATCAAGCCAGTGGAGGGCGGCGTGTTCTCCAACTGGGCGTGCTCGCACTTGCAACCCGGCAACAGTATTGAGGTGCTGCCACCCGATGGTCGGTTTCATACGCCGCTTGACGTTGCGCATCGCAAGCATTACCTGTTCGTAGCCGCAGGCTCGGGTATCACGCCGGTGCTGAGCTTGGCCACTAGCACGCTGCAAGCTGAGCCGCACAGCCGTGTCACACTCATTTATGGCAACCGCAGCATTTCAAGCATCATGTTTTGCGAGGAGCTGGAAGATCTAAAAGACCGCTACCTGCAGCGGTTGACGCTGTATCACGTACTGTCACGCCAGCATCAGGAGGTGGCACTGTTCAATGGCCGCATCGACGGTGAAAAGCTCGCTGAGATTTTGCACACACTGGTGCCTGCGTCGGGCATCGATGAGGCATTCATCTGCGGGCCTAGCAGCATGATCGACGAGGCCGAGACCGCATTGCTGCAAGCAGGCCTGCGGCGGGCGCATGTGCATGCGGAGCGTTTTGGAACGCCGGGCACGGCGCATCGAGCGGCACATTCCACACCACCGGAACACGGTGGCGCAGCGCAGGGCAACATTCAACTGGCGGTAACGCTGGACGGCAAGCAGCACGCGCTGCGTATGCACGAGCACGAGCGCGTGCTCGACGTCGCGCTGGCCGCAGGGCTCGATCTGCCCTACTCATGCCGCGCTGGCGTATGCTGCACCTGTCGCGCCAAAGTGCTGGAGGGCCGCGTAGGAATGGAGCGTAACTACACGCTAGAGCCGTGGGAAATCGACAGGGGCTTCGTGCTGACTTGTCAGGCGCGGCCACTGACGTGCCATGTGTGCGTTAGCTACGATGAGCGCTAGATTGCCGACTGCTTGCCTTATGCTCTGCCGTATTTCAGCCTCGATATTCTTTATACTCAAATATCTATATGCACGTTACTGCTTATCCATAATGCAGTAAAAGCATATTAGTGGTTAGAGTATAAATAAAATCTTCACCATTCATGGCCCGCACACGCTCTGCCCAGCACGATCTCAGACGCGAAGAGATTCTCGATCAGGCTGCGGCCTGCTTCGCGGCCAAAGGCTTTGCGGCGGCCAGCATGAACGACATCGCCGCCGCCTGCGGTACCAGTAAGGCGCGCCTATACCACTATTACGACAGCAAGGACGCCATCCTTTACGACCTGCTGGACCGCTACACGCAAAGGCTGCTGGTCATCATTGCCGAGACCGAGGCCTCAGCAGAGCGCAATGCGCTGGACGACCGCGCCATGCTGCATGCGCTGATACGCAACTTTCTGGCCGAGTACGAGCATTCGGCGCACAAACACATTGCACTGCTCAACGACACACGCTATCTGCCCGCTGCACACAGTGCACGCATCGTGCAACGCCAGCGCGACGTGGTGGCGGCGTTCAGCCGCTTTATCAAGCGCGCGTACCCCGCACGCTTGAGCGCGCAGCATCAAACCGCGCTCACCATGCAACTGTTTGGCATGATCAACTGGACGTTCACCTGGCTCAAGCCCGAAGGCCGGCTGAGCTATGCCGATTTCGCTGAGCAGGTGATTCAGACCCTTGAGCACGGGTTTGCCGTACGGCAATAATCAACGCACCAAACAAAGGACCTACCGTGACCAAAACGCATAAGCCGGCCGTTGCCCTGAAGCGGCCGCCGATTCTCTTCGGCCAAACGCAGGTTCTGATCGCCAAGATCGAGAAGCTCATTCGCGGTCGCTTGATCACTTACTGGAATGGACCGAACGGCTCGGTCTGTCAGAACGACGTGATCGGTTTCTACGAGCTACTCAAAGCCATTGGACCGCAGCCCCACCTGTATCTGTTCATCAAGTCCGACGGTGGTACGGGTACGGCGTCTTTGAGAATCGTCAACCTGCTGCGGCAGTTTGCCGAGAAAGTGACTGTGCTCGTTCCGCTGGAGTGCAATTCTGCCGCCACCATGATCGCGCTGGGTGCAGACGAAGTATGCATGGGGCCACTGTCTCAACTGAGCGCAGTAGACACATCTCTGACGCACGATTTGTCGCCGGTGGACAAGGACAATCGCCGTGTACGCGTCAGCCTTGATGAACTCTCGCGCATCCTCAGTCTCTGGCAAAAGAGAGAGGGAAACGAGAAAACCAATCCATACCCCGCGCTGTTTCAACATATTCACCCATTGGTATTCGGCGCGGTCAACCGGGCCAGCTCACTGTCTATTCGCATCTGCGAGGAAATCCTCTCCTATCACATGAAGGACAGCAAGCGAGTCAAAAAAATCTGCTCTATCCTCAATGAGGACTACCCCTCGCACTCATACCCGATCACGCTGAAGGAGGCGCAGCGCATCGGCTTGAACGTCACCTCTCTGGACGCAGCGGTCAATGACCAACTGCTGGCTCTCAATGCGGTGTACTCCGAGATGGGGCAACGTGCGCTGACCGACTACGACGAGCGCAATTACCACGACAACGAAATTCTCAACATTCTTGAGGGACGGGGCACTCAAGTGTTCTACCAGTCCGATCAGGATTGGCACTACCGCCAGGAAGAACGACGCTGGGTCTCGATGAACGACGCTTCATCTTGGCGGCGCATTCATCTCTCGGGTAACAAGCAAGTCGAGAGCGTATTCCACATCCGCTAGCAAGGCCCACCATGCAAATCCTCATCATCGGTGGTACGCAGTTCGTGGGCCGTCACGTTGCAGAGCGGGCCTTGGCTCGCGGGCATACGCTCACGCTACTCAACCGAGGCATAACCAACGCGGGCCTGTTTGCGGGCGTGGAACAGTTGCATGGTGACCGCTCGGAAGACCTCAGCGTACTCGCCGGCCACAGTTGGGATTGTGTAATCGACACCTGCGGCTACACACGCAAGCAGGTGCGCAATACCTGTTCGGTACTGGCCGCGCAAACGCAGCACTACATCTTCATCTCCAGCGTATCGGCCTACGCCAGCTTTGAAACAGCCAACGACGAGACCTCCCCGACGGGCACAATCGAGGATGAAGACACCGAAGTCATCGACGGGCAAACATACGGCCCGCTCAAGGCGGTGTGCGAGCGTGAGGTGCGAAGCGCGTTCGGCCCCAAGCGCAGCTTGATCATTCGCCCCGGCCTGATCGTCGGCCCGCATGACCATACCGACCGCTTTACGTATTGGGTGGCTCGCGCCGCACGCAGCGGTGTGATGCTCGCGC
>CAYSMM010000184.1:0-5247 GCA_964432095.1 uncultured Burkholderiaceae bacterium
GCCAGGGCTTGAATGCGGGGTCGGTATACGCCATGCTCCCTGCGATCCAGCCCAGCAACATGGCGCCTGCGAGGATGATAACGGGGAAGCGCTCCATGAGCTTGATGACGAGCTGGCTGCCCCACACGATGATGGGAATGCTGACCAGCAATCCAAAGATCACCAGCGGCAACTGGTGCGAGGGGCCGGCACCCTGCGCGGCACCCGCGATGGCGATGACGTTGTCCACGCTCATGACCAAGTCCGCCATGATCACCGTGCGCACCGCCGCCCATAGCCGGTCGTTGGCGGTGATGCTGGCGTGCGCATCGTCATCATCGCCGCTTTCGATCATCAGCTTCACGCCAATCCACACCAACAGCACCGCACCCACGAACTTGAGATAGGGAATACCCAGCAGCGTGAGCGCAAACGCAATGAGAATGACGCGCACCATAATGGCGCCCGCGGTGCCCCAGATGATGCCCCACTTGCGTTGCTGCGGCGGCAGGTTACGGCACGCCAGCGCGATGACCACTGCGTTGTCGCCACCTAGCAGAATATCGATCAGAATGATCTGACCGACTGCGGCCCAGAAGGCCAGGGTAAAAAATTCTTCCATGGTGGCGCGCAGTGTGCGCGGGTTGTTTGACTATGCCTATTCGCAGTTACCGCAAAACGACTTTATTTTGATACTCTATTGAGTAAATACCGTTTACTGCTTTACTAGCAACCAGTAACGGCTATTTACTAATTGCAGTATTGAGTTGCTACGATTTCTGCAACCTCACATGCAATGCACTGGGCCTTACAACAAGCTCTTGAGCAGCTTGCCCATCTCGCTGGGGTTGCGCGTGACCTTGAAGCCGCACTCTTCCATGATGGCGAGCTTGGCGTCTGCGGTATCGGCGCCGCCGCTGATGAGCGCACCTGCGTGTCCCATGCGCTTGCCCGCAGGTGCCGTGACGCCCGCGATGAAGCCGACGATGGGTTTTTTCATGTGGGCCTTGCACCAGCGCGCGGCGTCGGCCTCGTCGGGCCCGCCGATCTCGCCGATCATGATGACGGCATCGGTGTCGGGGTCATCGTTGAACGCCTTCATCACGTCGATGTGCTTCAAGCCATTGATCGGATCGCCGCCAATGCCCACAGCGCTGGATTGCCCGATGCCCAGTTCGGTGAGCTGCGCCACCGCCTCGTACGTGAGCGTGCCCGAGCGCGACACCACGCCGACGCGGCCCTTGCGGTGAATGTGGCCCGGCATGATGCCGATCTTGATTTCCTCGGGTGTGATCAAACCCGGGCAGTTGGGGCCGAGCAGCAGCGTTTTCTTGCCGCCCTTGGCCTGTTTGGCCAGCATCTTGTTGCGCACGTCCAGCATGTCGCGCACGGGGATGCCCTCGGTGATGCAGATCGCCAGGTCGAGATCGGCCTCGACGGCCTCCCAGATCGCGGCGGCCGCGCCCGCCGGCGGCACGTAGATCACGCTGACCGTAGCGCCGGTGGCCTTCTTCGCGTCGGCCACGGTGGCGTAAATCGGAATGCCTTCAAAGTCTTCGCCGGCTTTCTTGGGGTTCACGCCCGCAACAAAGCAGTTCTTGCCGTTGGCGTAATCGCGGCAACCGCGTGTGTGGAACTGCCCGGTCTTACCGGTAATGCCTTGTGTGATGACCTTGGTGTCTTTATTGATGTAGATGCTCATGAAAACCTCGTCTCGAACCTTCGTTTGTCTTGCGTCTGGCCACCGCACACGCAACCGGCCACGCCGGGCTGTTGGCCGCCCCTACAGAGGGAGCCACATGTGCGCCTCGGCAGGGGCTACTTCACGGCAGCCACAATCTTCGTCGCGGCCTCGGCCATGGTGTCGGCGCTGATGATGGGCAGGCCCGATTCGGCCAGCATCTTCTTGCCGATCTCCTCGTTGGTGCCTTTCATGCGCACCACCAGCGGCACTTGCAGGTTCACCGCCTTGCACGCGGCGATCACGCCTTCGGCAATCGTGTCGCAACGCATGATGCCGCCGAAGATGTTGACGAGAATGCCTTTGACCTTGGGGTTCTTGAGCATGATCTTGAACGCCTCGGTTACCTTCTCTGCGGTGGCTCCGCCGCCCACGTCCAGAAAGTTGGCCGGCTCGCCGCCGAACAGCTTGATGGTGTCCATGGTCGCCATCGCCAGGCCCGCGCCATTGACCAGGCAGCCGATGTTGCCGTCCAGGGAGATATAGGCCAGGTCGAACTTCGACGCCTCGATTTCGAGCGCGTCTTCCTCGTCCAGGTCGCGGTAGGCCACGATCTCGGGGTGGCGGAACAGCGCATTGCTGTCGAAATTGAACTTTGCGTCCAGCGCGATGATATTGCCCTGGCTGTCGCGGTTCAGCGGGTTGATCTCCACCAGTGACGCGTCGGTGTCCATATAGCACTGGTAGAGCTTCTTGCACACATCGGCAAACTGCGCCTGCGAGTCCGCCGGCATGCTGATGCCCCGGCCCAGCTCGGCGCATTGCGCATCGGTCATGCCCACCAGCGGATCGACAAACACCTTGATGATTTTCTCGGGCGTGTCATGCGCGACTTGCTCGATGTCCATGCCGCCCTCGCTGGACGCGATGAACGCCACCTTTTGCGAGGCGCGGTCGGTGACGCAGGACAGGTAGTACTCTTTTTGAATGTCCGCGCCTTCTTCAATGTACAGGCGCCGCACCTTCTGGCCCTCGGGGCCGGTTTGATGCGTCTTGAGCTGCATCCCCAAGATGGCGCTGGCTTTTTCCTTGACCTCGTCGATGCTCTTGGCGACTTTCACGCCGCCGCCCTTGCCGCGACCGCCGGCATGGATTTGCGCTTTCACCACCCACACCTTGCCGCCGAGTTTCTCCGCCGCTTTCACGGCCTCGTCCACACTGAATGCCGGGATGCCGCGCGGCACCGGCACATGAAAGTTGCGCAAGATTTCCTTGCCTTGGTATTCGTGAATCTTCATGGTGTCGTTCTAGCTTGAGATGATGGAGAAAAAATGAAAACCGGATGCAAACGAGTCAGGGCGTGCCAACGCCGGTAAACCACGTGGGGTAGAACTTGGCCACGGCCGGCGCATCACTTTTGAGCGCATGGCAACGGTCGAGCTGAAACGGTCGCACGTCGCTGGCCTGGCCGTTTTCCTGCGTGTTGAGCACCTCGCCCGCAAACGCCTGAATCGCCGCCGTGGGCAGCACCTGCGCCAACTCGGTGAGATGGGTGCAGCCGTGTACGCCGCTCAGGCGCTCGTTGACGGCGCGGCGAAAACCCTTGAACAGGTTCAGGCCGATCAACTGTTTGTAGGCGTCGCCATATGCATTGCAAAAGTCGGGATAGGGCATTTTCTCAGTGCGGGCGTGTGCATCATGCACATTCAGCGCGGTATCCACCGTCAGCGTCAGCGTCATGTCGTGCACCGGGTCACCGGCCTTGCGCACGCCGCTTGCCAGCGGGTAGTCGCGCGTTTTGACGTCGGTGATGCGCGCCTCGAGATCCCACAGCGCGTCGTCTCGCGCGTACACCTGCACCGTGATGGCGCGGGTGTGCTTCAAGGTGCGGGTGGGTGAGGCAGTCATGCGGCTTGGCTGGGTCGGCAAAGTAGAAGGCAAGGCGAGACAAAGTTTAGCATTCGCCTTGATGCGGGCCGTGTATAGGGCCATGCAATGTAAGCAAGCCCTGAACCGCCTTCAATGGCATGGCGCGCCGTGCAGGCGGGCCTCTGCGCCCTTAAACTATGGGCATGACACGCACTGCCACTGTATTCATTGACGGCGAAGCCGGCACCACGGGCCTGCAGATCCGCGAGCGGCTGGCCAAGCTGCCGCAAATCACGGTGAAGAGCATCGCGCCCGAGCTGCGCAAGGACGCCGCCGCCAAGCGCGCACTGATGCAGCAGGTCGATCTCGTAGTGCTGTGCCTGCATGACGACGCCGCGCGCGAGTCGGTGGCGATGATCGACGGCATCGCCCAGGCCGGCGGCAAAGCGCCGAAGATCGTGGACGCCAGCACCGCGCACCGCACCGCGCCTGGCTGGGTGTACGGCTTCCCGGAGCTGAGCAAGGCGCAAGCGGCGGCGGTAAAAAACGCCATGCGCGTGGCCAACCCCGGCTGCTACCCCACAGGCGGCATTGCACTGTTGCGCCCGCTGATCGATACCGGGCTGGTACCGCCTCACTATCCGGTGGTGATGCAGGGCTTCTCAGGCTACTCTGGGGGCGGGCGGCAGATGATCGAGGCTTATGAAGTCACGCATAGCGCCGCGCCGCTGGAGGTGTACGGCCTGAGCCTGAAGCACAAGCACGTGCCGGAGCTACAGAAGTACAGTGGCCTCACGCGCCGGCCGGTGTTCATTGCAGCGGTGGGCAATTTTCACAGCGGCATGATTGATCACATCGCGCTGCACTATGACGGGCTCAACGGCGTAACGAGCCACAAGCAGCTAGCCGACGTGCTGCGCACGCATTACGCCGGCAGCGAATGGGTGAAGGTGGTTGACGCCGACCCATCCGGTAAGCTCGAACCCACGTCGCTGAACGGCACCAACAGCATGGAACTGGCGGTATACGGCAACGACGAGTTGCGCCAGGCGGTGCTGGTGGCCAAGTACGACAATCTGGGCAAGGGGGCCTCGGGCGCTGCGGTGCAGAACCTGAGGTTGATGTTGGGCGTTTAGCAGCGCCGACCTCGACCAAGCAAGGCCTGATACTCATTGGTCTATACGGGCTTCTCTGCTCTCCTAGCAACCAGAGATGGCACTGTACAACCTGGAGTATTCGAGGGTATTTGATGTCGATCTTCGGCGGACTCAAGGTGCGGGCCGTCCAGCCCTAGTCATCCTCGCCGCGCAGCACGCGATGCACCACTTCTGAGCTAAAGCCACGTGCCGCCAAAAAGCGCATCTGCCTGGCGCGCTCGTGCGCGTCGGCCGGCAGTACGCCAAACTTCTTTTGCCACGCCTCGTGCGCTCGCTCGTATTCAGTGGACCGGGACGCTTCGAGTGTGTCGGCCACGGCGGCGGCGTCCAGCCCGTGCGAGCGCAACTCCTGCTTGAGCCGTGCGGTGCCAAATTTGCTGCGCCGGTGGGCCAGCGATTGTGCAAAGCGTGCGTCGCTCTGCCAGTTCTTGGCCTGCAACTCGGCGATCAGCGCATCCACCTCCGCCTCGCCTTGGCCCTGTTCGGCGGCCAGCGGCAATAGCTTGCGCTTGAGCTCGGCGGACGACAACTCGCGCAGCGCCAGAAATTTGAGCGCCCGGG
>CAYSMM010000185.1:0-5203 GCA_964432095.1 uncultured Burkholderiaceae bacterium
ATGATGGCGGAGATGGCCGACGCTTTCCTCACATTACCTGGTGGGCTGGGAACCTTTGAGGAGTTGTTTGAAATCTGGACATGGCGGCAGTTGGGCTACCACGACAAGCCGATTGGCCTTCTCAATCTGAACGGCTATTACAACCCGCTGATTCAGTTTTTATTTTCAGCAGAAAAACAGGGGTTCGTACGGCAATGCAACCTCGACTACGTACGGATTGACGGTGATCTCTATCGGTTGATGGACCAGCTTTCAGCTGACTACGAGGCATCGAGTAAGGCCATCGCTCATCTCGACGCAGCTTGACCCTATGCACACTGCAGCAATCGGTTGCTGCGCCTAGTCAGCCTGCGGCTCAGGCATATAAGGACCCTTTCAATGAATGCCGAAAGTCTTAAAAAGAAAATACTCGCAGATGCACGTGAGGAGCTTGCCTCACGCCGCCGTGATACGCGATACGACGGCCCGCAAAGCGCCTACGAATTTGCGTTCAGTGATCCAAGCTTCATCACGCGCCGCGAATTACGCGGTGTACGCTTGCAACTGGAGTACACCAAGCCCGATTTGATACAGCAGGAGCACGGGATCGATGCCACGATGGTGGTGTTCGGCAGCGCACGCATCAAGTCCACTGATGACGCGCGCACCGAGCGCGAGCTGCGCATGGCACGATACTACGAAGAAGCGCGCAAGCTTGGGGCGCTAGCTGCCGGCCACGGCCTGAAATGTCTTCCCGATGAGCGCCTGGTGGTTTGCACCGGCGGCGGCCCCGGGATCATGGAGGCCGCCAACCGCGGCGCATTCGAGTCGGGCGGCTTGTCGGTGGGGCTAAACATTGCGCTGCCGCACGAGCAGGTGCCCAACGAATACCTCACTCCCGAGCTGTGCTTTCAGTTTCACTACTTTGCACTGCGCAAGATGCACTTTTTGATGCGCGCAAAGGTGCTAGTCGCATTTCCGGGCGGCTTCGGCACGCTCGATGAACTGTTCGAGGTGCTGACACTGATTCAAACCGGCAAGGCTTCGCCAGTACCGATCTTGTTGTTCGACCAAGCCTGGTGGGAGAAGCTGATCAACTGGGAGTTTTTGGTCAGCGAGGGGATGATCAGCTCCGAGGACTTACAGCTATTCCGCTTCGTTGAAACGGCAGACCAGGCGTGGGAGGAGATCTGCCGCTTCTACGCCATCAGTTAGGAACCTCAAGCGCGTTACAGCAAACTCATTGCCTCGGCAGCCGTCATGGGTTTACCTATCAGAAAGCCCTGCACCTCATCGCAACCGAGCTGGCGCAGATAGTCGTACTGCGCTTGAGTCTCTACCCCTTCAGCCAGCACCTCAATGCCCAGGCTATGCGCCATTTGCACAATGGCTGTGGTGATTGCAGCTGAGTCTTTAGCATCCGGCAGATCGCGCACAAAGGATCTGTCGACTTTCAACGTGTCGATGGGATAGTGCTTGAGGTGTCCGAGTGACGAGTAGCCGGTGCCAAAGTCGTCAACCGCAACCCTAATACCCAGTTGGCGCAGCCCGTGCAGCACGGCAGTGACCTTGGCGACATCGTCCATCAGCATGCGCTCAGTCAGCTCAAACACCAGCAGGTCGCCCGGTAAACGGGCTTCTCCAAGCACCCGGCTCATGTTGGTAAGAAAGTCGCGTGCCTCGAACTGCTGCGACGACAGGTTCACCGCAATCGGAACGCACTTAAGCCCGGCTGTGCGCCACGCGCACAGCGTACCTGCGACTTCATTGATCACCCACTCGCCGATGAGGTTCATCAACCGCCGCTCCTCGGCCAGCGGTATGAATTCATTGGGAACCACCAGCCCACGCTCCGGGTGCTGCCAACGAATAAGGGCCTCGAAGCCCACCAACTCCCCGGATGTACAGCTTTGCTGCGGTTGAAGGTGTATCACGAACTGGCGGCGGCGGATGGCATCGTGTAGTTGCTGCTCAAGCACCATGGCTTGCTGGGCGGCGTCCGACAGCGCCGTTGTGTAGAACTGACGGCTGGCTCCACCCGCAGCTTTGGCGCTGTAAACCGCTGCATCCGCCTGGCTCAGCAATTCTTCAGGGGAACGGCTGTCTTCGGGATACATGGCTATCCCCACCGAGGTGGTGAGTTGCAGCTGATTGCCCAGGCAGTCAATCGGCTGTGTAATCGCGTTCAGCAGGCGGTCGGTCATCTGCGCTACCTGGTCGCGATTGCTCACATGCTGCATAAGGACGACGAACTCATCGCCGGCATAGCGTGCCACGATGTCGGTTTCGCGCATCACCGCTCGTAGTCTGCGTGCCACTTCACGCAACACTTCATCACCCGCCCGATGGCTGAGTGAGTCATTGATGCGTTTGAAGTTGTCCAGATCGACGAACAGCAATGCGGCTGCCTTGTCTGTGTCGGCTCGAGACAAAGAGGTTTGCAGCAACGACATGAAGCGGGCACGATTAGGCAGCCCCGTCATCTCATCATGATGCGCAAGGTAATTGATGCGTTCCTGCGCCACTTTCCTGTCGCGCAGATCACGCACGATGGACATGCGCGATTCGACCCCGCGGTAATTCATGGTCCGGCCAATGAACTCCACCGGTATCAACTCTCCATTGCGGTGATAAATGGCGCTTTCATAGTGCGATTCACGTGAGGTAGCCACCTGCGCCAGCACCTCGGCGCGATACTCTAGGCCCACGTAGCTCAGCACATCAGAACCCACCAGTTCTTCGTAGCCGCGGCCCACCATTGCGCACAACGCCGGATTCACGTCCACGATCTTGCCGTTCTGATGTACCACGATACCTTCTGCGCTGGCATCCATGAAGGTTTGCAGCCGGGCCTCGCTTTCGCGCAGGGCACGCTCAGACTGAATGTGCTTGGTCACGTCCATGATGAGCACGAAGGCCGCAACTGGTTTGCCGTCGTTGCTGATCTGGGGAATCAGGCTCACGTCCAGCCAGCGCTGCTCGCCACTGGGCAACTTCGCCGGCCGCACGTAGTTGACGGGTACGAGCTCCTGCAGAATCTTGTCCACCATGGGTTTGATCATGGAGTTGGCGGCGCTGCCAATCACATCGACCAGCTTGCGGCCCACGATGTTGCTCACATCAAAACCATTGGTTTCGGCATACCGCTTATTGGCAAACAGACAGGTGTAGCCGTCGTCTGCGGCGTAGTAGGCAATCGCAGCGGGCACGCTGTCGGCCAGCAGGCGCAGTTGCGCCGCCTGAGCACGCGCAGCTAGCTCAGCGCGCTTTCCTACGGATACATCGTGCAGCAGGCACAGCATCTCCATGGGCCGCTGCCCGGCTGAGGTGCCGGTGCACTCCATCCAGCGAGTGTTGCCATCTTTGTCTTGCAGCTCGAGCTGTAAGCTGAAATCAGTCCCTTTGCTTAGGTACTCACTTAAGTATGATGCGGAATCATATCTTATATATTGCGATAAGAGTATGTTACTGCCCACAGCATCGATGGCGTCGGCCTCGCAGAACACCGCACGCAAGTGGCGGTTGGCGTAGCGCAGTACACCCGACCGCGTGGTGACGGCAGCACAGATGGGCAGAGCATCCCACAGACCGTAGTCATGCGTCGGGGGTGAGTCGTTTTTCATTGTTGCGCGTTAGGCACTGCAAAAACTTTGCAAAATACTCTAACCCAGTTCGCCAAAGTCGCACACTCCCTCGAACGGGGTACTTACCCGGTAAGCAACCGGCCAATCGGTAGAATTCATAACTCTGACCTGAATTTTTGTTCCGCGGGCCTTGCCGCGCACCGGCCACCATGACCGAACTCGCTAAATCCTTCGAACCTAAAGAAATCGAGTCCAAATGGGCTGCTTTCTGGGAGCAAAGCGGCCACAGCAAAGCCACGCTCGAGGCAGCTAAGCAAAGCTTCTGCATTCAGCTGCCTCCGCCCAACGTGACCGGCACCTTACATATGGGGCATGGTTTCAACCATACCATCATGGATGCGCTGACGCGCTACTACCGCATGCGCGGCTTCAACGCACTGTGGCTGCCAGGTACCGATCACGCAGGCATTGCCACGCAGATCGTTGTGGAGCGGCAACTGCAGGAGGAAGGCAAATCACGGCACGACATCGGCCGCGAAGCGTTCATCAAGCGGGTGTGGGAGTGGAAAGAGAAGTCGGGCAACATCATCACCGGTCAGATGCGCCGCATTGGCGATACCGTGGACTGGTCGCGCGAGTACTTCACGATGGACGAGACGCAGTCGCGCGTGGTCAACGAGACCTTCGTGCGCCTGTATGAAGAAGGCCTGATTTACCGCGGCAAGCGGCTGGTGAGCTGGGATCCCGTGCTCATGTCTGCCGTGTCTGACCTGGAAGTGGAAAGCGATGAGGAGGACGGCTTCCTTTGGCATATCCGCTACCCGCTGGCGGAAGGTTCCGGCTCACTGGTGGTGGCCACCACTCGCCCTGAGACCATGCTGGGAGACACCGCGGTGATGGTGCACCCTGAGGACGAGCGCTACAAACATCTGGTCGGTCAACAGGTCAAATTGCCGCTGTGTAATCGTATTATTCCTATCATTGCAGATGAGTACGTGGATCGCGAGTTCGGTACCGGAGTGGTGAAGGTAACGCCAGCACATGACTTCAACGACTATCAGGTCGGTCTACGACACAAGCTACCCACAATCAGCGTGCTGACGCTCGATGCCAAGATCAATGACCAGGCACCGACTGCTTACCAAGGCCTCGATCGCTTTGCTGCACGCAAGAAAGTGGTTGCCGATCTCGATGCTCTTGGCCTGCTGGTGGAAACCAGGAAGCACAAGCTGATGGTGCCGCGCTGTGCACGAACCGGCCAGGTTGTTGAACCCATGCTCACTGATCAATGGTTCATGGCCATGACCCAACCGTGCCGCGACGGCGAATCCATTGCCAGCCGCGCGATGAAGCTGGTGGACACGGGCGAAGTGCGCTTCGTGCCCGACAACTGGGTGAACACCTGGAACCAGTGGATGAAGAATATCCAGGACTGGTGCATCAGCCGCCAGTTGTGGTGGGGGCATCAGATCCCAGCGTGGTATGACGAGCAGGGCAATATATACGTCGCTCGAACCGAGCAAGAAGCACAAGCCCAAGCTCCAGGCAAAAAGCTCAGGCGCGACCCCGACGTGCTCGACACCTGGTACTCCTCCGCCCAATTTCCATTCTCCACGCTCGGCTGGCCGGAGAAGACCAAA
>CAYSMM010000186.1:0-2980 GCA_964432095.1 uncultured Burkholderiaceae bacterium
CCTTCGCATTCTTACCACAGCCCGTAACGGCCTACCGGCAAGCCTTGCCATAATACGCGCGCAGCGTCGCCACAAATGGCGGCGCAAGCGCCCGAGGAGACGTTGATTGTTTGCGATCATTCAAGCCGCCGGCTGGCCGATCTGGCCGTTGTTGTTGTGTTCGGTCATCATGGTGACGTTGATCATCGAGCGCAGCGTGGCCTTGCGTGAGGCCAAGGTCATCCCGCCCAAGTTATTGCAAGAAGCGATTCAGGTATCGCAAAGCCAGTTGCCGGCGCCGGACACGATCAACAAGCTCGAGCACAACTCGCCGCTCGGCAAGGTGCTGGCCTCGGGCTTTCGCATACTGGCCACCACGCACCAACCCACACGCGAGGCAATCGTCGACACCATGGAGGACACCGGCCGCCAGGTCGCGCATGGGCTGGAGAAGTATTTGCCCGGTCTGGCAACGATTGCCACCGCTGCGCCGCTGCTTGGCCTGCTGGGCACGGTGGTGGGCATGATCGAGATCTTCGGTTCGCAATCGCCCACGGGCGGCACCAATCCGCAACAACTGGCGCACGGCATTTCGGTCGCGCTGTACAACACCGCCTTCGGCCTGATCATCGCCATCCCGGCGTATGTGATGCACCGCTACTTTCGCAGCAAGGTCGACGCCATGGTGCTGCAGCTTGAAGCCTCGGCCAAGCGCTTTTCCGACCATCTGATCCGCCTGGCGGCCAAGCGATGAACTTTAGACGCCGCAACCTGCCGGAAGACCCCGAGATCAACCTCGTGGCCTTCATCGACGTGCTGCTGGTGATTCTGATTTTCCTGATGGTCACCACCACCTACGCCAAATTCAGCGAACTGAAGATCACCTTGCCAACGGCAGACGCCGACGCTCCCGCGCAAAACCCCAAAGAAGTCATCGTCATCGTCTCGGCCGACGGACGCTACTCCATCAACAAGCGCATACTGCAAGGCCGCGATGTGACCGCGCTGGCCGCGGAGATGTCCTCGGTGTCTGGCGGCGATGCCAACTCCACCGTCATCATCAGCGCCGACGCGCAAGCCGCGCATCAGGCCGTGGTCAACGTCATGGAAGCTGCGCGTCGCGCCGGCCTGGCGCGCATCACCTTTGCCACGCAGCTGCCCAACAAGTAGCGCGGCCAGCCGGCAACCTTGAGCCTGCGCGACACCCTGCAACGCTGGTGGTACACACCGGGCCTCACGCCCGCACTGCTGCTTGCGCCCATCAGTCTGATGTACGGCGGCTTGATGCGCCTTCGCGCGGCGCTGTATGCGCGCGGCGTCCTCAAAAGCTATCGGGCGCCAGTACCGGTCATCGTGGTTGGCAACTTTACCGTCGGTGGCACCGGCAAGACGCCCATCGTCATCGCGCTAGCGCAGGCGCTCAAGCAAAAAGGCTATTACCCTGTGGTAGTATCTAGAGGTTACCGCTCTCTCTTAGAGAAAGTGAGCATAGTTACTGCAGACAGTAATACGAATATTGACGCTACCCAAACCGGCGACGAACCGCTGCTGATTGCCCGCAAGGCGCAAGTGCCGGTGGCTGTTGGTGCGCATCGTGCCGCAGCGGTGCAAGCCCTGCTGGCGGCACATCGCTGCAACGTCATCCTCAGCGACGACGGCTTGCAGCACCTCGCGCTGCAACGCGACGTGGAGCTCGCCACGCAGGATGCTCGCGGCCAGGGCAACGGCTGGGTGCTGCCTGCCGGCCCGCTGCGCGAATGGCCGCGCAGGGTGGACGCGGTGCTGGCCAGCGGCCACAGTGCCATACTCACCCGCGACATGGCTGCCAACGCGTTTGCCGTCGAGCGTGTGCTGGGCACTGCTTACCGCGCCGGCGACCCCGCCATCACTCAACCGCTCGCCATGTTTGCAACGCAGCGTGTTGCCGCCGCAGCGGGCATAGGCAATCCGCAGGCGTTCTTCGATCAGCTCACCACTGCGGGTGTGAAACTCTGCCATCGACTGCCGCTACCCGACCATTTTGACTACGCGCACAACCCGTTTGCGGCGCTGACGGACATAGACGCGATTCTCGTCACCGAGAAGGACGCCATAAAATGCACCACACTCGATGCCCGGCTGTGGGTCGTGCCGCTACAAGTGCGCCTGCCTGAGGGCTTTATGGACTGGCTCATTCAGCGGCTGCGCTAGCCGCACCACACTGCCGATATGGACAAAACACTGCTCGCTCAACTCGTGTGCCCCGTCACCAAAGGCCCGCTCATCTGGCTGCCTGCCAGCATGGAGCTGGTATCACTTTCCGCGCATTTGGCTTACCCCGTGCGCGACGGAATTCCGGTAATGCTTGAGTCGGAGGCAAGACAACTCAGTGATGAGGAGTATGCCTCTCTAAGAAATACCCATCAACCAGTAAATTCTTAGTACTGGCTTGAGTAATATGCATTTTATCGCCATCATTCCGGCTCGTATGGCGTCCACCCGTCTACCGCGCAAACCGCTGGCTGACATCGCCGGCAAGCCCATGGTGGTGCGTGTGGCCGAGCGCGCGGCGCAAAGCGCGGCAGCGCGCGTGGTGGTGGCCTGCGACGATGCAGAGATTTTTGACGCCGCAAGGCAGCACGGCATTGAGGCCGTCATGACGCGCGTAGATTGCGCCAATGGCACCGAGAGGCTGGCCGAGGCGTGTGCCAGGCTTGCACTGGCAGATGATGAAATCGTGGTCAACGTGCAAGGCGACGAGCCGCTGATCGCACCGCACACCATCGATGCATGTGCACGCACCCTCAGCAACGCCGGCGATTGCGAGATTGCGACTGCTGCACATAGCATCACCGAGGCGGCCGAGTTCTTCAACCCCAATGTGGTCAAAGTGGTGTGTAACGCGCAGCAACAGGCCCTGTACTTCAGCCGCTCGCCCATGCCATGGGCGCGCGATGCGTTTGCCCAGTCGCGCGATACGCTGCCCGCCACCTTGCCTGCGCTGCGCCATGTGGGCCTGTAT
>CAYSMM010000186.1:2990-5196 GCA_964432095.1 uncultured Burkholderiaceae bacterium
CGCGTGCGTTTTCTCAAGCGCTACGCTAATCTCGCGTCCACGCCCTGCGAGCAGGCCGAGTCTCTTGAGCAGTTGCGTGCGCTGGAGCACGGTGTGCGCATTGCCGTGTTGCGGCTTGATGCTGCGCCTGCGCCCGGAGTAGACACGCCGGAAGATTTGCACCGCGTGCGTGCGCTGTTTGCCGCATAAAACGCGCTAGAGCGCCTGCCGCGGCTGCGCTTTCGGGCATCACTGCAATATCGCCGCACCGCGGGAAAACCCCCCTGAATTCACCTCTGTGCTTGGCTACACTGTGCGGCTCTTAGACCGTTGGAGGAATCTCGATGTTCACTCAGTTCAAACGCATCGCGCTGGTTGCCGCACTGGGCAGCGCGCTCGTCATCGCAGCAGGCGCTGCATCGGCCAAAACACTGCGCTGGGCCAGCCAGGGCGACCCGCAAACCATGGACCCGTACTCGCAGAACGAGGGCCTGACCAATTCGATCAACCAGCACATCTATGACCGCCTGGTCGATCGCGATGAAAAGCTGCAAATCGTGCCTGGCCTGGCCGAGCGCTGGGAAGTCATCAACCCCACCACGTGGCGTTTTCATCTGCGTAAGAATGTGAAGTTCCATGACGGCGCAGCGTTCACAGCCGACGACGTGGTGTTCTCCATCGAGCGTGCTCAGCATCCGAACTCGCAAATTGCCGCTTATGCGCGCGCACTCGGCAAGCCGGTGAAGATTGACGCTAACACGGTTGAGCTGCGCATGGAAAAGTTCAACCCTATCGTGCTTGACCACCTGGACGCCGTGTTCATCATGAACAAGGCCTGGTCTGAGAAAAACAAGGTCGAGCGTCCGCTGTCGTTCAAGGACAAGGAAGAAACCTTCGCCTCGCGCAACGCCAACGGCACTGGCGCCTTCATGCTGGTGAGCCGCGAGCCTGACGTGAAGACCGTCTTGAAGCGCTACCCAGGCCACTGGCGCCAGGTCAAAGGCAACGTCACCGAGGTGATCTACACCCCGATCAAGAGCGACGCCACACGCACCGCTGCGCTGCTGTCCGGAGAGATCGACCTGGTGCTCGACCCCGTGCCGCAAGACCTCAAGCGTCTGGCCGATGGCGCCAATACCAAAGTGATCTACGGCATGGAAAACCGCGTGGTGTTCTTTGGTTTCGATCAGGCGCGTGACTCGTCGCCCTATATCAGCGTGAAAGACAAAAATCCGTTCAAGGACGTGCGGGTTCGTAAGGCCTTCCATCAGGCTATCGACATTCAGGCCATCAAGGACAAAGTGATGCGCGGCAATGCCGACATCGTCGGTTGCCTGACCCCCTCGCCCATTGCCTGCAACATGGCAACCGAGCTTGACAAAAACCGTCTGCCCTTCAACCTGGATGCAGCCAAGAAGCTGATGGAAGAAGCAGGCTACAAGGACGGCTTTGAGGTCACGCTGGACTGCCCTAACAACCGCTACATCAACGACGAGGAAATCTGCCTGTCCGTGGCCGCGATGCTGTCCAAGATCAACGTCAAGGTGAAGGTCAACGCCATGCCACGCACCACCTACTTCCCCAAGCTGGAGAAGCAGGACACAAGCTTCTACATGCTTGGCTGGGGCGGTGCGGTGACCGATGCAAAAACCACGCTGGAGCCCATCATGCATACGCGTGATGAAAAAACGCAGTTTGGCTTTTACAACTACGGCCGCTACAGCGATCCGAAGCTCGATCAACTGATCCAGTCCTCCGGTACCGAGCCCGACGTCAACAAGCGCCGCCAGCTCATCAAGGAGGCACTCACGCTGCACAACAGCGAGTTGCGCCACATCGTGCTGCATCGCCAGATGATCCCCTGGGCCACACGCAAGAACATCAACCCCGTGCATGCAGCCGACAATTACATGCGCTCATGGCTGGTGATCATCAACTAGCAGGCGGAGATCGACAGGCAAACGGGGCTCAGGCCCCGTTTTTCATTTGACAGCGCCTGTCAGGCCGTGTTGGCAGCGCATGCTATCCTAGGCTGAAAAATTCAATGCTTGCGAGGATACATCCAATGAGAATGATTCTGCTCGGCCCTCCCGGCGCCGGCAAAGGCACACAGGCCAACTTCATCAAAGAAAAGTTCGGCATTCCGCAAATTTCCACAGGCGACATGCTGCGCGCCGCCGTCAAGGCCGGCACGCCGCTGGGCATACAGGCCAAGGCCGTGATGGAT
>CAYSMM010000187.1:0-5188 GCA_964432095.1 uncultured Burkholderiaceae bacterium
GCAAGACGCTGCTCGACCACTCCCTGGTGGTGTGGCACCAGGAGTGCGGTAACCGTACGCACCTGGGTATCAACATGCCCATCGTGGCGTTCGGCTCGGCCGGTGGCTTTCTGCACACCGGCCAGTACCTCGACTACCGCAACCTCAGCAAAAAGCTGTATGACGCAAACGACGCCGAAACTAGCCATCACGGCCTGGTGTGGAACCAGTGGATGGCGACCATTCTTCAATCCATGGGCTTGCAGCCGAGTGAGTATGAAACGGCCGGCGGCGCAAAAGGCTATCCTCGCTGGCGCACCCGTGACGAGCACATCATTGAATGGACACGCTACAACGGATACAACGGCGTGACCGAGCAGGCCTATCCCGACGCGGTCTGGAATGTCGCTGGCGATGTGTTGCCGTGGATGAAGGCCTGATCACACACGACACAGCGCCACAGTGCATGAGCAAAGGACCGCAATCGCGGGCCTTTTCATTGTGACCTTGTAATCATTTCATTAATACTGTTATTTGTATAATGCGTTTACTGGTCTAGCATAAACCAGTAACGGCACTATAGTCGTTACAGTATTAAGAAATCATAACAACCTTACATCGCGCGCTGCTCAAGAATCTCCAACGCCGGCAGCTTCTTTCCCTCCAGCACTTCGAGGAAAGCGCCGCCGCCGGTAGAGATGTAGCCCACGTCGCTGCCAATGCCGTACTTGGCAATCGCAGCGAGTGTGTCGCCGCCGCCAGCGATGCTGAACGCATTGCTCGCGGCAATGGCATGCGCCAGCGTCTGGGTGCCGTGCTCGAACGCGCTGAACTCGAACACGCCCACCGGCCCGTTCCACACAATCGTGCCAGCAGCCTTGAGCTTGTCGGCCAGCATGGCGGCTGTCCTGGGGCCGATGTCGAGGATCATGTCGTCTGCGGCGACGTCTTGCGCCGCCTTGACGGTGGCGGCTGCACTGGCGCTGAACTCCTTGGCGGTCACCACGTCCACCGGAATCGGCACGTCTGCGCCGCGCGCTTTCATCTTCGCGATCACGGCCCTGGCGTCGCCCACGAGGTCGGCCTCGGCGAGTGACTTGCCGATCGGCAAACCCGCCGCCAGCATGAAGGTGTTGGCAATGCCCCCGCCCACAATGAGTTGATCCACCTTGTCCGCCAGTGCCTGCAAAATCGTGAGCTTGGTGCTCACCTTGCTGCCGGCCACAATCGCCACCAGCGGCCGCCTGGGCTGTGTCAGTGCTTGGTTGAGTGCGTCGATCTCTGCTGCCAGCAGCGGGCCCGCACACGCGATGGGAGCAAAGCGCGCCATACCGTGCGTAGTAGCTTCGGCGCGGTGTGCGGTGCCAAAAGCGTCGTTCACGTACACATCGCACAACCGGGCCATCTTTTGCGATAGCTCCTCGCTGTTTTTCTTCTCGCCCTTGTTGACGCGGCAGTTTTCCAGCAGCACCACTTCGCCGGGATTCACTTGCACTCCGTCCACCCAATTGGCGAGCAGGCGTACCGGTTTGCCAAGCAGCTCGCTCAGGCGCGCAGCCACCGGCGCGAGTGAATCTCCGGGTTTGAATTCGCCCTCGGTAGGCCGTCCAAGGTGCGACGTGACCATGAC
The DNA here is from genome assembly GCA_964432095.1 of uncultured Burkholderiaceae bacterium. Taxonomy (GTDB): domain Bacteria; phylum Pseudomonadota; class Gammaproteobacteria; order Burkholderiales; family Burkholderiaceae_C; genus CAYSMM01. The sequence continues at coordinate 1,610 of CAYSMM010000187.1, forward strand.
CGCCGCACCGGCCTTGAGCGCCAGCTCGATGGCAGGCACCGATGCGCGAATGCGCGTGTCCTCGGTGATATGGCCGGCGTCGTCTTGCGGCACGTTCAGATCGGCGCGGATGAAGACACGTTTGTTTTGCAGCTTGCCCTGCACGGCGAGATCGGAAAGACGGATGACTTGCATGAATGACAGCCCTGTTGGCAGGATGTTGGTGGAGTGCCGAGCGGCACAAAACCGTCATTTTACGAAGTCAAATCACGATCCCCAGTTGCGGCAGCACAAACCTCAGCAACCAGTACGCACTCATACCCACGACGATGGTACCGAGGATGCCGCGCCGCCAGAAGAAATAGCCCGCCGCCAGCGCAGCAGCGATGAGCTTGATCCATGCGGGGCCAAGGGATGTTGTGGTCAACGCAATCTCCGGCGCGATCACCGCCACCAGTGCGGCAATCGGCGCGTAGCGCAACGCCTGCTTCACACGCGACGGCAACTGGAGCGCGCGCTCGGGGATGATGAAAAAGCCGCGCGTGATGAGAGTGCAGGCCACCAGACCCGCGATCGTGATGACGGCGTACAAGGTATCCATCAACGGGGCGCTCCGCTGGCGTGATCATCAATCCACGCCTGCCAAGCCATGGCCAGCAGCATGCCTACTGCGATGGCCAGCACTAGGTTGAGCTTGAGCGGCAGCCTCACCCACACCACCGCCACCACGGCTGCGGCAATCGCGGTGGCTGCCGTCAGCTTGTCCTGCAACAACGACAGGGTGATACCCAGCAAAGCCAGGATGCCGGCAAAACCCAGGCCCCAATGCGTGGGAATGGCAGCGCCGAGCAAAATGCCCGCAGCCTGCGGCACCTGCCATGACAGCCAGTTGGTGGTGCAGCCGCCGCGGTAGTACTGCAACATCTCCTCACGCGCAGCGGGCTCCTGCGGCGGCACGGGGTAACGGCGCACGAACAGCACCACGGTTAAATCGCCCAGCAGATAGCTGATCCAAGTGCGGGTTTTTCGGGGCAAGTGCTCGAAGTAGGCTCGCATCTGCGCGCTGAAAATCACAAAGCGCAGGTTGACGCAAAACGCGGTGGCGAGAATCAGCCACACCGGCGCACCGGCCGCCATCAGCGGCAGCGACGCAAGCTGCGCGCTGCCTGCAAACACAGTGAACCCCATCAACAACGCCAGCGGCACCGACAGGCCCGACTTGACCATAGCCACGCCCGTAACGAGACCCCAGGCGCTGATGCCGGGCGCGACTTGAAGCATGTCGCGCATGCCGGCGCGAAAGCCAGGGGCGCGAGTGTGAGCGAGGAGTTGTTGTAGCAGCATTGCGAACGAGCAACGAATTGTCGCTGCTCGCTGCAAAGTTTGCTGCTACAGAGGCATCAATACAGCTTTGCCCGCTTGCTGCCTTTTGCTTTGGCAAGTGCACGCCTGAGACCCGAGCAATGCCGCCAAAACAATCTGGGTTGAAAGTAATTTTTATATACTGCAAATAGTACAAAGTCTTTACTGGATGTTTCTATTGAGTTAAAACTTATATAGTGCCTTGAGTATGTATAATTATCATGTTTTCATACACCAGCTTGCGGCGGCGCGCGGCGTAACTCGGTAAAGGCGGCAAACTCCCACTGCCGCATCGCCAGGATCAGCGTGTAGCCGCGCTTGAGCTCGGGCTTGAGCTTCTGATCTGCCAGGTGTTGTGCGCTGAAATCCTGGCCGACGCGCTTGAGCCGCTCGACGAATACAGGCGCAGTCGCCTCGCTGATGCTGCCGTGAACCATATGCACCGTCTCGCCGTCGCGCGCAAAGCGGCCCGAGAAATAGTCGGGCAACACTGCTTCACGAAAGTACTTCATCAACGGGCCATCAGGTCGCCAACGGAAGGTTTTGGCCACCTTCAAGCGGTAGCGGTTGAGCGGCTTGAGCTCGATCACGCCCAGCTTGTCAAGCTTGACGAAGCGCGCCACTAACTCAGCCTCAGTCAGCCGGTAGCTGTCGAGGATTTGCTCGAACGTCCACTGGCTCAACGCACAAATGGCCACCAGCAGAAGCTTTTTGTCTTGCATCACCGCGCGCTCCTGCTCGGGCGTGAGCTCGGTAACGAGCGGCGTGGCGTCGACCACCCTGCGCGCCAGCTCGTCAAATGTGAACTTGCACGCTTGGCAGATTTCGTCGATACGCGTAAGTGGCATGTCACGCTTGCTGAACATGCGTTTGACGCTCGATTCACTCATTCCAATACGCTGCGCCAGCTCCGCATAGGTGATGCCCGCGAGCTTGAGCTCGTCCTTCAGCACTTCGATCAGCATTTGTGTGCCGGCCATCATTACTCCTTACGCTAACTCGCTTTGGTACCATCAAATGATACTTAAAAGGGCTGGTAATAGAACCAGGAATCTTCTCATTGTTCTCAATCCGCGCGTTCTTTAGATTTGCACCAGAGGAGCAACCATGACGAAGACAAACCTTCAAACCACAACGAGTCCGCCACTCGACTACGCGCACGAGCAACACGCCAACCAGTTTGCGCTGCTAACCCAACGCCGGTTCGGACCTTTTTTCTGGACGCAGTTTCTGGGTGCAGGCAACGACAACCTGTTCAAGTACGCGTTCACGGTACTCGTAACCTATCAACTCAGCATCAGCTGGCTAGAGCCCAAGGTGGCGGGCCTCATCATTGGTGCGGTATTCATCCTGCCGTTTCTGCTGTTCTCCGCCACCAGCGGGCAGCTTGCAGACAAGTACGACAAAACCCGGCTCATCCGCTTCGTCAAGACGCTGGAGATCCTCATCATGGCTCTGGCCGCTTGGGGATTTGTGGCGAAAAACGTGCCCGTGCTGCTGGCCTGCACGTTACTGATGGGCCTGCATTCCACGCTATTCGGCCCGGTCAAGTACGCCTACCTGCCCTCGCATCTGAATGAGCGCGAGCTGACGGGCGGCAACGGCATGATCGAGATGGGCACCTTCGTAGCCATCTTGCTCGGTACGGTATGTGCCGGAATCCTGGTAGAGATTCCGAAGATCGGCCCGGAGATCGTCGCAGGCGCATGCTTTGCGCTTGCGGTGCTCGGCCGCATCGCCGCTCAACTAGTGCCGCCTACACCCGCCACGGACCCCGGCCTCAAGATCAACTGGAACCCGTTTTCCGAAACCTGGCGTAACCTGAAGCTGGCGCACGAGAACGTGGTGGTGTTTCGTTCACTTCTGGGCATTAGCTGGATGTGGGCCTTCGGTGCGATGTTCCTGTCGCAGTTCCCCTCGTTCGCCAAGGAGGTTCTGGGTGGCAGCCCCAATGTGGCCACGCTGCTGCTGGTGGTGTTTTCCGTGGGCATAGGCGTAGGCTCGCTGCTGTGCGAGACGCTGTCGCGCCGCCATGTGGAGATCGGGCTGGTGCCGTTTGGCGCCATCGGCATGAGCGTGTTTGCGATCGACCTTTACTTTGCGTCGCGCGCACTCACTCACGGTTCCGAGCCGCTCAGCATTGCCACATTCGTCGCACATGGCCACAACTGGCGCGTCATGGCCGATTTGCTGCTGCTCTCGCTTTTTGCCGGCCTGTACAGCGTGCCGCTGTATGCG
>CAYSMM010000188.1:0-5162 GCA_964432095.1 uncultured Burkholderiaceae bacterium
GTTTAGAATCGCAGGAGCAATGTGAAACGCCCGCAGTTTCCCGTGATGACGATTGCCACGTCTGTGGTCCTTTTGCTCACCCTGTTAGGCTTTTTTGCCCAAAGCGACGTCCTGGTGGGCATCCAGTGGATACTGGTCAATTGGGCCATCATCATCGCGGCCTTTGCCATCATTCTGGGCCTGATCAATATTCTCGCCGTCCACATTGGCAAGCTAACCACTCGCGCCTCTGGCTGGCCTTATAGCCTGGCTCTCATCTTGAGCGCCGTGGGCGTCTTTGCCATTGGTCTAGGAGAGATGATTTTTCGCCCGGAAGAGGGCCTGTGGGGCCCCGTGATGCCTTTGCTTTACGTGTGGGTCCTGGCGCCATTGCAGGCGGCCGCTGACAAACAGGTTGTTGCGCTGGTTGTTCTGCTGTGACTGCGTTACCTGGCCCAGCACCGTCTGTCCAGTCGGCACATCCTGCGCGGTTGTACGTGTGGTGGTTTCGGTGTCTTGCTTGTTGCTGCTGGCCGACGCGGTGATGTTGTACGTGCCCGTTGCCGAAAGCACGTCATTGCGGCTGTAGCTGATGTTGGGGGAGACACGGCCGAACTCCTCCTGCGCGCCCGCCTTGAACTCATTGCGCAGCTTGCGCAAGGGCTCGCGCAGCACGATGTTAATTGTGCCGGCAATCGCGCGTGCACCGGTCTCGGCCGTTGGGGCGCGCAGGATCTCGATGCGCTCTACCTGTTCCGGAGAAATCTGCTCCAGCGAAAAACCCGGAGGAATGCGCTGGCCGTCAATCAGCAACTGCGTATAACCGCCGCCCATGCCGCGCATGCGGGGCGGGCCGCCGCGCCCCGGCGGGCCGCTTTGTGTGACGCCTGGCAAGCGGCGCAGCACATCGCCCAGGTTGGTGTCGCCGTACTGCTCGATGTCCTCGCGGCCGATGATGATTTTTGCGGCGGTGGAATTGCGCCGTTCGGTGCTGGTGTTACGTTCGGCCTGCACTTCGATGCGCTCTTGCTTTTGCGCAGGCTGTGTCGGTGTGGAGGCGGGAGCAGGGGCTGATACAGCGGGCTTGGGGGGCTCTACCGTTGTTTGCGCGAGCACCACCATGGGTTGCAAGGCCACGAGGCTAAGAGTCAGAGCGCTGGTGAGCCTACCGGTTACGCCGGTCGGGTGCGTTTGAGGTTTGTGGGGCATGAGAGGCTGGCGAGGGGTGGGTGTATTCATCATCGTTCTGTTGAGCTCATATTCTTTGGAGCCGGCGCAATTGTGCCGCGTGTTGCAGTCAAAGCATGCGCGATCAGACGAAACACCCTGGGAATCGGCGAAATGCAACTATTCGGCGCTAACCAGAGTTAGCCCGAGGGTGAGGTGGCATGCGAGACAATGCGGGGATGTATGCATTGTTTGAAGAAGCCGGCAAGTTCCTGGCGGGGCGCGTTTTGAGCGAGGCGCAGGCCTCGGCGCAGGTTGAGCTTGAAAGCGGTAAGCGCAGCAAGGTGAAAGACGCCAACATCGTGCTGCGGTTTGACAAGCCCACGCCGTCGCAACTGATGGACGAGGCGAGCGCCGCGGCAAAGACGCTTGACCTGAATTTTCTGTGGGAGGTTGCGCCGCAAGACGATTTTGGTTTTGAGGCGCTGAGTGACGATTATCACGGCGCCGGCGCTTCGGTGGCGGACAAGGTCGCGCTGCTGTTTGCGCTGCATGGCGCGCCGCATTACTTTCAGCGCCGTGGCAAGGGCCGGTTTCGCAAAGCGCCGCAAGAGCAGGTGCAGGCTGCGCTGGCCGGCCTTGAGCGCAAGCGCCAGGAGGCGTTGCGCATCGAAGCGATGGCCGGCGAGCTAACGGCCAAAACACTGCCGCAATCGGTAGGCACGCAGCTCTACAAGCTCTTGTTCAAGCCCGATAAAAGCAGTGCCGAGTACAAAGCGCTGGTGCTCGCTTGCCAGCGCACGCAGCGCGGCCCGCTGGACTTGCTGCGTGACTGCGGTGCCATACGCGATGCATATGAATTTCACATGCAGCGGTTTTTCTTTGAGTGGTTTCCCAAGGGCACGCAGTTCCCTGATCTTGCTCTGCCACCTAATGACAAGCCCCTGCCCGAAGCCGCGGTCGAGGCGTTCAGCATCGACGACTCTGCCACCACCGAGATTGACGATGCATTCTCAGTGCAGTTCGGCGAAGCGCACATCACAGTCGGCATTCACATTGCCGCGCCCGGGGTGGCAATCAACAAAGGTGATGCGATCGATACGGTTGCACGCAGCCGAATGAGCACGGTGTACATGCCCGGCAATAAGTACACCATGTTGCCCGATCACATCGTGAATGCGTACACCTTGGCCGAGGGACGTCATTGCCCGGCACTGTCGCTCTACCTCACGCTAGACGCCAGCACACTGCAAATCACCGCCAGCCGCAGTGCACTGGAGCGTGTGAAGATCGCAGCCAACCTGCGGCATGACAAGCTCGACGCCGTCGTCACTGAGGCAGCGCTTGCCGCTGATTGGCAAACGCAAACCTATGCATACGCGCACGAGTTGCAGTTGCTGCACCGCCTGGCACAGCAACTCAAGCTCGGCCGTGAGCAGGTGCGCGGCAAGCCCGAGCGCTATACGCGGCCCGACTACAACTTCGCGGTCAGCGATGGCAGGGTCAGCATCACGCCGCGCATGCGTGGTGCGCCGCTCGATTTGATCGTGAGTGAGCTGATGATTGTGGCCAACAGTACCTGGGGCAAGTGGCTGGCTGATTGCAAGCTGCCGGGTATCTACCGCAGCCAGCAAGGTTTTGGCGCGATGATGCGTACTCGTATGGGTACAGAGCCTCGTCCGCACATAGGGCTTGGAGTGCAGCAATATACCTGGAGTACATCCCCCCTGCGGCGCTACACCGATCTGGTGAATCAGTGGCAGTTGCTGGCTTGTGTGCAGCACGGCGCAGCGGCTGCTCTGGCGGCACCCTTCAAGCCCAAGGACGCAGAGCTGTACGCCGTGGTCAGCGCATTTGAAAGTGCGTACAGGGGCTATGCGGAGTTTCAGGCGACGATGGAGCGCTACTGGACGCTGCATTACCTGGAGCAAGAGGGCATACGTGAAGCCGACGCCGAAGTGCTGCGTGACGGCGCGGTGCGCTTTGCCGAGCTGCCGCTCATCACGCCGCTTGCAGGCGCCGAGGCTCATCCGCGCGGCACCCGTGTGCGCCTGCAGGTAATGGGGGTGGACTACATCACGCTGGAGTTGCGCTGCCGCTTGTTGCATGTGTTGCAGCAAGAAGCGAGTGCCGACGAAGAGGAGGACGAAGAAGCCGCGCCTGTTGTCACCACGGTACACACGGCGGTGGATGTTGCCGAGTCCGTGGCCGGCGGCACCGAGGGTAGCGCTTCGCCCGCCTAGAATTGCCGCATGCCGCAAGACCGAGCCGTCAGTGCCTTGAGAAACCCTCCTCCTCCGCCCAAGAAGACAGCACCCGCTGTGGCCGCTGCGTCGAGCATGGCGCAGGGCGGGCTTGGCGGCTTTTTTGCAGGCTTGACTATGCTGCAATGGGCGCTGGCGATCTCCATCGCGCTGCATGCCGTGGTGCTATCGATTCGCTTTATCGACCCCGATGCGATTAATCGTGCGTTTGAAGATACGCCGTTGGAGGTGATCCTCGTTAACGCCAAGTCGAGCGTGCGGCCTGAGGTGGCGCAAGCGATCGCGCAGGCCAACCTCGACGGGGGTGGTGAATCGGCGAAGGGCCGTGCCAAGTCGCCGTTGCCAGTGGCTGAAATCACGACCGACGGCGACGCAGCAGCGGATCAGCGCAAGCGCATCGAAGAAATGCAGGAGACGCAGGCCCGCTTGCTGGCACAAGTCAAGGCTGCACTGGCAGCCAGGCCCGATGAGTTCAAGTCTGTGGCTGATGACCCTAACGCGTTTGCCGAAGAGGATCAGCGTAAGCAACTGCTCAAGATGCTGGCCGAGATCGAGGCGCGCATCGACGAGGAGAACAAGCGGCCCCGCAAACGTTTCATCAGCCCGGCCACCAAAGAGGCGGCGTATGCGATTTACTACGACCAGCTCAAACGCAAGATCGAGGCCCGCGGTACCAGCAACTTCCCTGAGTTTGGCGGGCAAAAACTATATGGTGAGTTGATCGTGGCCTTGACCGTGAACACACAGGGGCAGCTCGTGCGTACCGAAATCATCAAAGGCTCGGGCAACCGTCGGCTTGACCGCATGGCTGAGGCGATTGCCGCTAGCGCTGCACCGTTCGGCGCCTTCAGCCCCGAGATGCGCAAGCAGGCCGATTTGGTGGAGGTGGTGTCGCGCTTCAAGTTTTCTCGTGATGAGACGCTGAAAGCGTCGCTCGAAGCTCAGCAATAAATGCATCCCGATCGCTACGCCGTCATAGGCCATCCGATTGCGCACAGCTTGTCGCCGCAAATCCACGCGCTGTTTGCGGCGCAAACCGGCCAGACGATGGAGTACGCCAAGCTCGAGGCGCCGCTCGAGGGCTTTGAGCAGTTCGTGAAAGGCTGCTTTGCCAGCGGCTGCAAGGGCTGCAATGTGACGTTGCCGTTCAAGGCCGAGGCGGCGGCCCTGGCGGACGTGAGATCGCCGCGCGCTGAGCGGGCCGGTGCTGCCAACACACTGTGGTTGCAACACGGCAAGCTGCATGCCGACAATACCGACGGCGCCGGCTTGATGAGAGATTTGACCGTCAATCTAGGGGTAGTACTGCATGGTCGCCGGCTGTTGGTTATTGGCGCTGGCGGCGCAGTGGCAGGAGTATGTGCATCCCTGCTCGAAAGCGGCATCGCTGAATTAACGATTGCCAACCGCACGCTCAGCAAGGCGCAAGAGATCGTCGCTACGCATGAAGCCCTGGCTATAAAGTGTGGCGCCATGCTCAAGGCATGCCCGCTAGGCGCAGTTGAAGGTGAGTATGACCTCGTCATTAACGCGGTGTCTGCCGGTTTATCTACCGAGCTGGTACTGCCGAGCGAGTCGGTGTTTCGCAGCAATACGTACTGCTACGACATGCTGTACTCGCTGCAACGGGAAACGCCTTTCATCAACTGGGCGCGGCTGCGCGGCTTGCCCAGCGCCGACGGTCTGGGCATGCTGGTGGAGCAGGCCGCAGAGAGCTTTTATATCTGGCGCGGCATCAAGCCCAGCACTATG
>CAYSMM010000189.1:0-5084 GCA_964432095.1 uncultured Burkholderiaceae bacterium
GCGCTCTGGTGGATCACAAAGCTCGTGTCCACCAGCTTGCCGTCCACTTTGCCAGCAATTGCGGCCTTGGCCAGGCCTGCACCAATACTTTGCGCGACTTGCGCAACCGATAGCGGCGCCTCGTAACTTCGCACAGAGCCGTCTGGTAGCGTAATGTTGATCATGTCATTCACCTCAATCGTGTTAAGCGCGGCCTGGTTGAGTTTTGGCAGGAGGGTTCGGTAGGCAGCCTGATGCGCTTTTTGCAGGTCGCAAAATAAAAAGCGCGGCCTCTTCAGAAGGCCGCGCTTTGTGCGTAATGTGAGTGTGCGTAAGTGTGATAGTTAGACTTGGCACGGGCAGGCGCGAACCTTCCTAGCGGAAACCTCCGAAAGTAGTTCGCGGTGTCATAACCATTGCACTCAGCCCCTTCACACTTTCATTGACGTTTCGACAGCGCAGTGCTGCCGGGCAAACTGGTAGGCACAATTGGATTCGAACCAACGACCCCCACCATGTCAAGGTGGTGCTCTAACCAACTGAGCTATGAGCCCGTAGAAAATATTTTAGCACGCACTACCCGATACCGGGTCTTCACTGAAGCATAAAAAGTGAACAAAAGCAATATACCTACTTCTGTATGCAATGGTTACTGCACGTTCTTATACCAGCGAAGGCATGTTACTTCCTCCGAGTATGCTTGACGCCTTTCACCTCAGCTACCAGCGCCAGAGCGCGCGGAATCACGTCTGAGCGGCGCACTTCGAGCGTGAAGGTCATGTACGCCGTGTCTTTGATCGTTTGTGTGCTCACCCCCACCACGTTGATTTTTTCCTTGGCGAACACCTCAGAGATGTCGCGCAGCAGGCCTTGACGGTCTGCCGCATCGATCACCACGTCCACCGGATACAGCGCGTCGTCATTGCGGCCGCCCTCGCCCCACTCCACCGGGATCACGCGCTCAGCATTGCTTTGCAGCAACCCTTTGAAGTTGACGCAATCGCGGCGATGCACGCTCACGCCCTTGCCGCGCGTGACGAAGCCGCCGATCAAATCAGGCGGTACGGGCTTGCAGCACTTGGCCAGTTGCGTGAGCAGCGATCCCACGCCCACGACCAGCACGCCACCGTCACCTCGGGCGCGGCTTTTCTTGATGAACAACGACTCGGCATCTGCCGCCTGCGTAGACTCGGGTGCAGCAACATGCAAGGCATTCTCGACATTTCGCAGCGAGTACTCGTCTTTACCCACCACCTCGAACAGCGCATCGGGCGTTTTGAAGCCGAGCTTCTCGGCCAGATCGGTGAGGTTGACGGCGGTCTTGCCTTCACGCTGCAAGAGTTTGTCCACCAGGCTGCGGCCTTGGGCAATCGTCTCTTCCTGCTGCAAAGCGTTGAACCATGCGCGCACTTTGGCGCGCGAGCGCGGGCTGGCCAGGAAATTCAGCTCGGGGTTGAGCCAGTCGCGCGACGGCCCGCCCTCTTTCAGCGCAGTGATCTCCACGGTTTGCCCGGTTTTGAGCGCGGTGTTGAGCGGCACCATTTGCCCATCGACCTTGGCGCCTCGGCAGCGATGACCCAGATCCGTATGCACGTGATACGCAAAGTCGACGGGCGTTGCGCCGCGCGGCAGCTCCACGATCGTGGCTTGCGGAGTGAGCACGTAAATACGATCGTCAACACTGCCGGCTGCCGACAGCGCACTGCTCATGGCGGTTTGCATGGCCAACAACTGTCGTACAAGCGCAATCTTTTGCTCGTATCGACCTGCGGCCTCAACCCCTGCATAGCCTTTTATGCCTGCCTCTTTGTAGGCCCAATGCGCCGCCACACCGTACTCGGCATGCTCATGCATAGCCTGCGTGCGAATCTGCACTTCAAGTGGCTTGCCATCGTCAGTGACGACCACCGTGTGCAAAGACTGATATCCGTTGGGCTTGGGATGCGCGATGTAGTCGTCGAACTCACGGTCGATCGGCTTCCAGGTGCTGTGAACCACACCGAGCACCGCGTAACAGGCCTTGATGTCGGGGGTGATGACGCGCAGCGCGCGAACGTCCAGCACATGGGCAAAGTCCAGCGACTTGCCCTGCATTTTTTTGACGATGCTGTAGATATGCTTGGGTCGCCCGGCGACGAGACCCACCACACCTTGCGCCTTGAGTGCCGCCTCAAGTTGCAGCTTGCAGCTTGCAATGGAGCTTTCACGTTCGGCACGCTTTTCGTCCAGCAGTTTGGCGACGTGCTTATATGTGTCGGGCTGCAGAAAGCGGAACGCCAAATCCTCCAGCTCCCACTTGAACTGCCACACACCCAAGCGGCTGGCGATTGGCGCGAGAACGTCCAAGGTTTCCTGCGCCAGCTCGCGCGGCACTGGCAGCTTGGTATCCGCGAAGAAGCGCAGGGTTTGCAAGCGGGAGGCCAGCCGCAGCAACACCACGCGCAAATCCTCTCCGAATGCCAGCACAAGCTTGCGCATCTGCTCGATTTGTGCGGCCTGCTGCTTACGCTCATCATTTGCCGCCGCCTGTTTGCCACGGGCTGCCTCTTGCAGTATGACCAGTTTGCGTGCACTGGCCGCAAGCCGCCCTAACTCGGAACCAAACTGTTTGTGAATCGTCGCTTCAGCATCGCTGAGCGCAGACCAGCTCGCAAGCAGGTAACTCACCGCCTGTGAGGCGTCGTCTGCGCCGACCTCTTTGAGCAGCGCAGCTACACCGTCGGCATGCGCAACGGCGTTTTCACCGGTAGGCAACTGCAAGCCAGCCGCGAGCGTGAGCGCGAATGCGCGTGCACGCTGTAGCGCACTGCCTTGCTGCTGCTGGACGGTGGATTCGCTCATCGTGCATCACTCGCGCTATGACTCGCTCAAAAACGTGCGCACCAACTCGATCTGCTCGGGCTGCACGAACATCGGCGCGTGACCCACGCCTTTGATAGTGGCAAGCCGCGGCTTGGGGCCGCGCTGCGTCATCAACTGTGCCGTCTCAGGGCTTAACAGATCGCTCAGCTCACCGCGTATGAGCAGCGTGTGCGCGTCGATGCAGTCGTACAGGCTCCACAACATGGCTTCGCCGGATGCGGCGGCTTCGGGGGTGACCGCGTTGAACGGCTCGGCAATACGCGGATCGTAATGCACCACAAAGCGGCTGTCTTGCGGCTTGATCATCGGACGGCTCAATTCCAACCACTGCTCACGTGTGTGCGGGCCAAAGCCTTGCGAGACGCTCCAGAAATAATCCGCCGCTTCCTCCAGCGAGGCAAAGTCTGGTGCTTTGCCGAGATAGGCGCCGATACGCTGCACGGATTGCGGATTGATGGTGGGCGCAATGTCGTTGATGATGAAGCGCTTGACGCGTGACCGCTGTGCGCCACCCAGCAAACCCAGCGTCACAATGCCGATCAACCCCCCCATGCTGGTGCCCAGCCAGTTCACCTCTTTCGCATTCAGCCGTGCAAGCAGCACCACCATGTCGCTGGCGTATTGCGGCATGCCGTAGCCCATGGGATTGTTCAACCAATCGCTATGCCCACGACCCACGACGTCTACGCTCACCACCCGATACTCGCTGCACAACTCGCGCGCCAGCGTGGCAAAGTCCTGCCCCTGACGGCTCAGACCGTGTACGCATAACAGCACGCGCGGGTTGGCCGGATCACCCCACTCCCGGTACGCCATGCGATGGCTTCCGGGGTCGGCCGGCAAGGTGTTGAGGCATGGCACAAAATTCAATCGCGGTTCACTCATAATCACCGCAGTTTACGAAAAGGAAGACGGCTATGTTGAAAGGTAAAACCGCACTCGTTACAGGCAGCACCAGCGGCATCGGCCTGGGTATCGCCAAGGCACTGGCCAAGCAAGGCGCCAATATCATGCTCAACGGCTTTGGCGAAGTTGAAGCCGCCAAAGTTGAGCTGGCAGGCTGCGGTGTGGCGGTGGATTACGACGGCGCCGACATGAGCAAGCCCAATGAGATCGAAGCCATGTTCAAGCATGCGCAGCAGGTGTTTGGCGGGGTAGACATTCTCATCAACAACGCAGGCATTCAGCATGTATCGCCCATCGAGAGTTTCCCCGCCGATAAATGGGACGCGATCATCGCCATCAATTTGACGAGTGCGTTTCACACCACACGCCTGGCTTTGCCCTACATGCGCAGCAAGAACTGGGGCCGCATCATCAACGTGGCATCGGCTCACGGCCTTGTGGCCAGCGCCAACAAGAGTGCTTATGTCGCCAGCAAGCATGGTATTGCGGGGTTTACGAAAGTGACAGCGCTTGAGACATCAAACACCGGCATCACGTGCAATGCGATCTGCCCGGGCTGGGTGCTCACCCCACTGGTGCAAAAACAGGTAGATGCGCTGGCCGAGCGCGAGAAACTTTCAAACGAGCAGGCCAAAGTCAAGCTGCTGGCCGAGAAGCAGCCGCATCATGAATTCACCACGCCCGATCAGCTTGCCGCGCTGGCGGTGTTCATGTGCAGTGACGCTGCGAGCAACGTTCGGGGCGCAATCTGGAACATGGACGGCGGCTGGGTGGCGCAGTAGCCAGCCATTGCAATCAAGCCCGATTAGACTGATACTGCACATTCTATAATGCTTTCACTGGTAATCAGTATTGAATTAAACGCTATATAGACAGTGCAGTATAAAGATTAATCTCGGTTTAATCTTCCGCCGACGCATCCAACCCAGGAAACAACACCGACGTGAAACCGAACTGAGAAAAGTCTGTAATGCGCATCGGGTAGAGCACGCCGATCAAGTGGTCGCACTCATGCTGCACCACACGCGCGTGAAAGCCCTCGGCCTCGCGCTCTATGGGCTTGCCGTATGGGTCAAACCCGGTGTAGCGAATCTTTGCAAAACGCGGCACCATGCCGCGTAAGCCCGGCACGCTCAGGCAGCCTTCCCAGCCGGTTTCCATCGCGTCGGTCAGCGGTGTGATCACCGGATTGCACAACACCGTCTCGGGCACCGGCGGCGCATCGGGATAGCGCGCATTGCTGCCAAAGCCAAAGATCACCAGCGCAAGATCAACACCAATCTGCGGCGCAGCCAGCCCCGCACCCTGGGCTGCGCGCATCGTCTCGAACATATCGG
>CAYSMM010000190.1:0-5079 GCA_964432095.1 uncultured Burkholderiaceae bacterium
TTTGCCCGCATACTGCCTTAGCAGGGGAGCACCTTCGGCCTCTCGGTCATCACTCCGAACAGTAAATATTGTAGCGCAGCAAGCTGCGCATAGCAGAAGTATCTGTAGGCTATGCATGCTCCAGCTCAAACGCCTTGTGTAGCGCCCTCACCGCAAGCTCCATATATTTCTCGTCGATCAGTACGCTGACCTTGATCTCAGACGTGGTGATCATCTGAATGTTGATGCCTTCGTCAGCCAGGCATTTGAACATTTTGCTGGCAATACCCACATGCGAGCGCATGCCCACACCGACGATGGACACTTTGGCCACCTTGGCGTCACCAACGATTTCTTTGGCTTCGAGATGTCCTTTTACCCTGGTGTTGAGCACATCCATGGTGCGTGCAAAATCGTTACGCGCAACGGTGAAAGAGAAGTCGGTATGGCCGGCAATGCTTTGGTTTTGCACGATCATGTCCACCTCGATGTTGGCGTCGGCCACAGCGCCGAGAATCTGAAACGCCACACCGGGTTTGTCGGGCACACCCACCACTGTGATCTTGGCCTCGTCGCGGGCAAACGCAATGCCCGATACCACCGCTTGTTCCATTTGTTCGTCTTCCTCAAAAGTGATGAGCGTGCCAGAGTGGCTTTCTTCGGTCAGTGGAATGTCCCAAGGTGTGAGAGACGACAGTACCCGCAGTCGCACCTTGTACTTGCCTGCAAACTCTACGCTGCGAATCTGCAGCACCTTGGAGCCAAGGCTGGCCATTTCCAGCATCTCTTCAAACGTGATGGTTTTGAGGCGGCGCGCCTCTTCCACGATGCGTGGATCTGTGGTGTAAACGCCGTCCACGTCGGTGTAAATCTGGCACTCGTCAGCCTTCAGCGCTGCGGCTAGCGCAACACCCGAGGTATCACTTCCGCCGCGGCCCAGCGTGGTGATGTTGCCGCCCTCGTCTATGCCCTGAAAGCCCGCAACGATGACGATGGTGCCTTCGTCCAAGTCTTTGCGAATGCGCGCGTCGTCAATCGACTCGATGCGCGCCTTGGTGTAAGCCTGGTTGGTGGTAACCGCGACCTGAAAGCCGGTGTAGCTGCGCGCGTTGTAGCCCATGGCCTTGAGCGCCATGGCCAGCAAGCCTATCGTCACCTGTTCGCCTGTGGCAGCCACAACGTCCAGCTCACGAGGGTCGGGCTGAGCCTGAATCTCTTTGGCCAGCGCGATCAGACGGTTGGTTTCGCCCGACATGGCCGACACCACCACCACCATCTTGTGGCCGGAATCGTGCCACTTGGCCACGCGGCGTGCCACGTTCTTGATACGCTCGACGTTGCCGACCGAGGTGCCGCCGTATTTTTGAACAATCAATGCCATAGCTGTGTGTTTTCTGCTGTTATGCGTTTGAGCTGGCTTGCTTTGCGTGATTGCCAATCACATCACAACCCAGGATTTTAATTGATGCGGCGCAGCAAAGACTGCTACACATATCTGGTGTGCCAGCTAACTACGCTACGCCTCGGTGCTGAAACGCAATAAGTCACCTGTTCGCGCAACCACGCCGTGCCCCACGCGGATACGCATGCGCCGCGGCGCGCCATGTCGCTGGCTGTGCGCAATCTGGTTGAGCAACTCCTCGGTTTGCGCAGTTGTGGCCTGCTCACCATGCACTGCATCCAACCAATGCCGCAGCACATTGGCCTGCCGCTCGCGTGACCATGCCCGCAGCACCGGCAAGCGCAGGGCACTGCCCTGTGCCGCGGCGGACAGGTCTAGGGCGGCAAACTCAGCCAATACCGCCTGCGCACTCGCGGCATGTTGCGCAGCACGCGCAAACATTTCCCTGTAATGTGGAATTGCGGTTTCGACCGCAGGCAGAACATCGGCGCGAATGCGGTTACGTGTAAAACGCATGTCGCTATTGCTCGGGTCGTCGATGAACGGTATCTGCTTCTTCTTCAGCCAGGCCTTCAGTTGTGCCGAGGGTACGCTGAGAAATGGCCGTGCGAGGGCGATACCACTTCGCTGTTGCAGTGCGGGCATTGCTGCAAGGCCCGCCACACCGGTGCCGCGGGAAAGCGCAAGCATCACCGTCTCTGCCTGATCATCTGCATGATGACCCGTAAACAGGGTGCCTACGCCATGCAACTTGCATAGCTTGACGAGCGCTGCATAGCGCGAATCCCGTGCAGCTGCCTCCGGGCTTTGGCCGTGCATGTGCCGCGCGTTTACACGCACGGCCTCAAACTCGATGGGCGTGGTCGAGGACAGTTGCTCGCAGGTGCTGCGGCAATGCGCCTCGAATGCATCTGCCGCCTTCTGCAGGCCGTGATGCACATGAAACACCCGCAGCGGGCCAGTAGCCGGCTTGGACTGGTCGGCATGCACCGCGCACCATCGCGCAAGTGCCAGCAGAAGTGCAGTGGAATCGGCGCCGCCGCTCAAGGCAACGGCAAAGGGCGAGGGAACTGCGTGCCGCTTGAGAAAAGCCCACACGGCCAGCTCAGCGGGCCCGCGTGGTGGCGACTTCTGCGGCCGCGATGCAGGTGGAGTTACTGTTGATGCCGCTACAGCCTTTTGCGAGGCACTGGCAGGCCTGCTACGAAGGCTCATGCGGACCTCAGCAGGCCCTATGGCTTGGTGGATTGAAACTGGCCAAACGTCATGAGGCGTTGATAGCGGCGCTCGACCAGCTCATCGGTCGACAGGCCAGCGAGTGAACGCAGCGAATCACCGAGCGCACGCTTGAGCAGGGCTGTCATCTGCGGAGTATCACGATGCGCACCGCCTACTGGCTCGTTCACGATCTTATCCACCAGTCCCAGCGCCTTTAAGCGATGGGCTGTGAGGCCCAGGGATTCTGCTGCCTCGGCCGCGCGCTCTGCACTTTTGTACAGAATTGACGCGCAGCCCTCGGGCGAGATGACCGAGTAGATAGAGTACTGCAGCATCAACACCTGATCGCCCACCGCAATGGCCAACGCGCCACCAGAGCCGCCTTCGCCAATGATGGTGGTGATGATAGGCACGCGAAGCTGCGCCATCTCAAAAATATTGCGGCCGATCGCTTCGGACTGGTTGCGCTCTTCGGCGTCGATACCGGGGTAGGCGCCGGGCGTATCCACAAAGGTGAATAGCGGCAAATCAAACTTCTCGGCCAGCTTCATCAGGCGCAGCGCCTTGCGATAGCCCTCGGGCTTGCTCATGCCAAAGTTTCGCGCTGCACGCTCTTTGGTGTCCCGGCCTTTTTGGTGGCCGATCAGCATGCAAGACTGCCCGTTGAACCGAGCCAGGCCGCCAACGATGGATAGATCGTCAGCAAAGTTACGGTCACCGTGCAGCTCGTGAAAATCGGTAAAGCAGCCAGCAACGTAGTCGAGCGTATATGGACGCTGTGGATGGCGAGCGATCTGCGTGATGTTCCACGCGCTCAGCTTCCCATAAACGGTTTTGGTGAGGTCGAGGCTCTTGCTCTTGAGGCGATCAATTTCCTCGGAGATGTCAACCGCCGACTCATCCTGCACGAACTTGAGCTCTTCAATCTTGTTCTCTAGCTCAGCGATCGGCTGCTCGAAGTCAAGAAAGTGTCTTTTCAACACTGGCTCCGCTTGTGAAAACTGCGCGAAGTGTAGCGCTTAAACGGTACGCGTCAAGCAGAAAAACACTTGCGTAAAAAGCAATAAGTCTGCACCCAGATTGCAACTTGCGCACCGCTACTGGGTGACAGCACCGGCGAGTGACTCAGTATTCCACTATCACGGCATCCAGGCTGCGCCAGATGTACCAGACGCCCACCGTGGCCCAGGGCGCCCACATATCGCCAATCTCGCGCGCCTGGCTGCGCGAAAGAGGGTCGCCGCCACCGTAAGCGATGGACAGGCCATGGAGCAGGCCCACGTCGTCCATAGGGAACACATTAGGGCGCAACAAGTAGAAGATGAGGAACATTTCCGCCGTCCAGCGGCCTATGCCCCGCACGGCTGTCAACTCGGCGATGATGACCTCGTCATCCATCGCGCGCCAGCGCCGCGGCTGCACCTGCCCGCTGGTAAAGCCCTCTGCAAGATCGCGAACGTATTCCACCTTGCGTTGCGACAGGCCACACTCTCGCAGCAATTGCGGCTTGGCGGCCAGCACCTCGACAGGCCTTACCTTGCCAACCGCTGCACTGAAACGCTCCCATACAGTCGCAGCAGCCTTCACCGAGATTTGCTGACCCACGATGCTACGGGCCAGCGTGCCGAACGCGTCGCCACGCGACTTGAGCCGCGCTGCACCGTGCTGCTTGATGAGCCTGCGCAGCACGGCGTCACGCCGGCTCAACTGCCGACACGCGTCGTCCCAGTACTCCGGTGTTGTACGGTTACTTACGATCACTTCAATGATACTTATAGCTGTATAGTGCGATTACTGGTTTTTCTATGAGCGGCGCCATTCTGTTACTCCACCTGGTTTATCTTCAAGAACAACACCTTGATCCAGCAGCTCTTTGCGGATGCGGTCGGCCTCGGTAAAGTTCCTGGCCTTCTTGGCGGCATTACGAGCATCGATCTGTGCTTCGATTTGCGCGGTGATTTCGCTGTCAACCGCATGGCTTGTGCCTTTGAGAAAGTCGGCAGGCTCGCGTTGCAACACCGCAAGCGTTGCGCCCAAGGCCTTGAGTTGCCCGGCCAGACGTGGCGACTGTGTACGGTTCACCTCGCTGGCAAGCTCGAACATCACCGACACGGCCTCAGCGGTGTTGAAATCGTCGTTCATTGCAGCGGCAAAGCGAGCGGCATGAGGCTCGGCCCAGTCTACCGGCGCGCCATCAGGCGGCGCGTTTTTCAGCGCGGTGTACAGGCGCGAGAGCGCGGCCTTGGCATCGTCCAGGTTCTTGTCGCTGTAGTTGAATGGGCTGCGGTAATGTGTGCGCACCAGGAAGAACCGCACCACCTCGGCATCGTAGTGCTTGAGTACGTCACGGATGGTGAAGAAATTGCCCAGGCTCTTGGACATTTTTTCGTTGTCCACCTGCAAGAAGCCGTTGTGCAGCCAGTAGTTCACAAACGTATGACCACTTGCGGCTTCGCTCTGCGCAATCTCGTTTTCATGGT
>CAYSMM010000191.1:0-5065 GCA_964432095.1 uncultured Burkholderiaceae bacterium
GGCGCCGCGCAGCGTAATGCGCTTTTCGCCGTCTATGAACACCGGTGCCGCAGGCGATTCACCCGTACCAGGCAGGCTGATGCCGATGTCGGCATGCTTGCTCTCGCCAGGCCCGTTGACGATGCAGCCCATCACGGCCACTTTCATGCTCTCGACACCAGGATAGGCTTTGCGCCAAACAGGCATTTGCGCACGCAGGTAGTCGTCAATCTCTTTGGCGAGTTCCTGGAAGGTGGTGCTGGTGGTGCGGCCGCAGCCTGGACAGGCCGTCACGCTGGGCGTGAACTTGCGCAGGCCGAGGCTTTGCAGAATCTCATTGGCCACCATCACCTCTTGCGTGCGCGCCTCGCCGGGCTGAGGCGTCAAGCTCACGCGTATCGTGTCACCGATGCCCTCTTGCAGCAAGATGGACAAGGCCGCAGCCGAGGCGACCGTACCTTTGGTGCCCATGCCAGCCTCAGTCAGGCCCAGGTGCAGCGGGTAGTCGCAACGCGCCGCCAGCGCGCGGTACACCGCGACCAAGTCTTGCACGCCACTGACCTTGCACGACAAAATGATCTGGTGGCCGGGCATGCCCAGCTCTTCGGCACGCTGCGCACTACCAAGGGCCGAGGCAATGAGCGCCTGATACATCACCTGCTGCGCGTCCCACGGGTCGGCGCGGCGGCCGTTGTCGTCCATCAGTTGCGCCAGCAATTCTTGATCGAGGCTGCCCCAGTTCACGCCGATGCGTACCGGTTTGCCGTACTTGATGGCCACCTCGATCATCTGCGCGAACTGCTTGTCGTGCTTGTCACCCTTGCCCACATTGCCGGGGTTGATACGGTACTTGGACAGTGCCTCGGCGCAAGCTGGAAACTGCGTCAGCAGCGTGTGGCCGTTGTAGTGAAAATCACCCACTAGCGGAACATTGATACCCATGCGATCGAGCTGCTCGCGGATGTGCGGCACTTCGGCAGCCGCCTCGGGCGTGTTCACAGTGATACGCACCACCTCGGAGCCGGCCTGCGCCAACTCCTTGACTTGAATCGCCGTGGCAACCGAATCAGCCGTGTCGGTGTTGGTCATGGATTGCACGCGCACCGGTGCGTCACCACCCATCGTCACCGCATGGCTGCCCCAAGCCACGCGCGCCTGACGCGTGCGGTGGCGTTTGAGTACCGTGGCGGAGATCGGGGCGTTGTCGGCGGGCAGACAGGCGGACATAATTTTGTTCGGTTCGGCTCAGTTCAGTTCAGTTCACTTCACTTCGAAACGTGCAACGTTATCACGCGTATGGGGAGTGATGTCCATGACTGTGCCGCGCACCCACACCGTAGTTGCGCTGGCATTACCGACGATCACGAGACGCTTGCGGTCGAGCGATTGCTCGATACGCTCACCAGCTGCAAGCGTGCGCGAAAACAGCACCAGGCCGGCATCGTTCTTGATCTCGATCCAGCTTGTGTCACCCGCAACCAGCGTGAGCACCTTGTCGTTGATCGTTGCGTTGTCGGCACCGGCAACCACAGTCGTCTCTGCAGGCAGCGGCTCGGCGGCCGCCACAGCTGACGCAGGTGCGGCCACTGAAGGTGCAGCACTCAGTACATCCACGCTACTACCGGCAGCATCGGCTGGAGTCTGCCTGTTAGAATGCAGCGAAGGATTTGTACTTTGTGCAGTATCAACACTCACCGGCTTCACAACATCGCTACCATTGGACACAGCTGCCATCAAGTTGCGCGCATAGGGTTGAACATAGGGCCATGCAAACAGCAAGGCAGCGGCCAGCACGGCAAGCGCTGCAGCAACGATCCACCATCTGCCGCCCTCGGCAGCCCGCTGCATGACGGGCACCCGAACACCCAGGCGGTCCATACGCTCACTGGTGGAGAACGCCTCACCGAGCGCGGGCCTGTCGTCCGCCAGGTTGTCGAAGCTTGCCCCCTTGGGCATGAGTTCCATCACCGGCTTTTCGTCGATCTTCAGCGCCTTGCACACAGCGCGTGCGATTGCGCGCACGTAGACCGCGCTGTCACCCATGGCCTCGAAGCGGCCCTGCTCCAGCAACTCGAGCTTGGACTTGGCGACCTTGAGCTGCGCGCTCAGCTCGTCTATCGTCAGCCCGCGCTCCTGCCGCGCCTGCGCCAGCAGCAAGCCCGCATGCGCCGGCCCAAAGCCAGAGAGCGCAAACTGAAGGCTATCTGGGCCCTCAGAACTTGCTACCTCACTGCTCATTGAACGCTCCGCGCTGATACAGCCGCGCTTCACGTGATTGCGGGAACCGCTTGGTCAACTGCGCGCCAAGCTCGTTGACGGCCAACGTGTTTTGCAACCGGTTCTCGATTCGCATACCCAGCCACAGGCTCTCTGAATTGGCCAACTCGGTGTTGTTGACCTTACGCGCATAAAACCGCGCCTTTTCCATGTCGTTCTTGCGGAAGTGCAGCAACGCCAGATTAGTGGCTGTTGCAGGGTTTGAGGGGTCGAGCTCGAAGCTCTTGTAAAGCGAGGTTTCAGCTTCCTGCGTGAAGCCGCCACGCAGTTGGCACACACCGAGCGCCAGCCAACTGCGCGCCACTCCCACATACAAGGGCTGATTGGCGGCGGCCTGAAAGCGTGGATACGACTCGCTCAAGCGGTTGTTGCGGCACAAAAACCAGCCGTAGTTATGGTTGGCATCAGCGTTGTTGGGCTCAAGTTGCAGCGCGCGGCGAAAGCTCTCCTCGGCGGTTTGGGCTTGCTGTAATTGCATGTAGATCATTCCGCGCAGCGTGTAGGCGTCTGCATAGGCAGGATCAATGCTGAGCGATTGTTTGATCTCATCCAATGCGGTGGTGGTTTGCCCGCGCTCGAAATAGCTCGATGCCAGTTCCATGCGCAAACGTGCGCGCTTGCGCTTTTCGGGCTCGTCAGATTGCGTGACGATGTCTTTGCCCAGGGTAGCGGACGCGGCTGTGCCAGCCGAAGAGGAATCGCTCTGCACGGGCAGGGTGGCACCGCCGCCGCAGGCAGCCAACAGCAACGCAATTGTGGACACGGCCGCGGCTGCCGCAAGGCGGCAGGCATTTACGAGTCGAGGCACTGAACGGTACATCAAACGACGATCCTTCATAAGGGTAGCCCAATACTGTAGTCGTAGTATGAAAAGTCTAATGCAACTCGTGGATTTTTATAGCCTTTTTCGCTACGCGCTGCTGTCTTTCGTTGCGTTTTGTCCGGTCCTGCACTTCACCGGCCAACTGGCCGCAGGCTGCGTCGATGTCGTCACCCCGGGTTTTGCGCACCGTGGTGACGATACCCGCCGCATTGAGCATGCCGCCGAAATATTGCACCCGCTCGTGGGGGGAGCGCGTCAGGCCCGACTGCGGAAAGGGGTTGAACGGAATCAGGTTGAACTTGCAAGGCACGCGGTCCTTGACCAGCGCGATCAGCTCGCGCGCATGCGCGTCGCTGTCGTTCACGCCGTCGAGCATGCAGTATTCAAAGGTGATGAAGTCGCGCGGCGCGTGGTCGAGGTAGCGCACACAGACGTCGAGTAATTGCTTGAGCGGATACTTTTTGTTGAGCGGCACCAGGACATCACGCAGCGCGTCGTTGGGTGCATGCAGCGACACCGCCAGCGCTGTAGGGCAGTCCAGCGCCAGCCGGTCGATCATGGGCACCACGCCCGAGGTGCTGACCGTCACGCGGCGGCGCGACAAGCCGTAGGCATTGTCGTCCAGCATCAGCCTGAGCGCGGGCACGAGGTTGTCGTAGTTCAGCAGCGGTTCACCCATGCCCATCATGACCACGTTGCTGATCACGCGCGGCGACGGGTTGGGCTCTTCAGCCTCACGCACTTGCTTGATGCCGCGGCGACGCAACTCGAACTCGGCAAACCAAAGTTGCGCGATGATCTCGCCGCTGGTCAGGTTACGGTTGAAGCCCTGATGGCCGGTGGAGCAAAAACGGCAGTTGACGGCACAGCCAGCTTGCGACGACACGCACAGCGTGCCGCGGTTTGTCTCGGGGATGAACACGCTTTCAACTGCGTTACCCTGCCCCACATCGAACAGCCACTTCACCGTGCCGTCGCGCGAGGCATGCTCAGAGACCACGGGAAGCGGCGCGATGCAGGCCTGCGAGGCCAGTTGCCCGCGCAACGCCTTGGCTACGTCGCTCATCGCGTCAAAATCTTTGGCACCGCGCTGATGAATCCAGCGCAACACCTGCGTGGCGCGAAAACGCTTCTCGCCAAAGCCAGCAAAGTATTCAGCCATCTGCGCGGCGTCGTAGTCGAGCAGGTTGGCCAAGGTCATGATTTTATTACTGCCTTAAGTATACGACAATCACTGGTTTATAGAGGCCAATAATGGCATTGTACTAGCGAGAGTAAATATTCAAAGCAGGGAAAAAATACGCGATCTCGACCTTGGCGGTCTCCGGCGCGTCGGAGCCGTGCACGGCGTTGGCATCGATGCTTTGCGCAAAGTCGGCGCGGATGGTGCCGGGTGCAGCTTTCTTGGGGTCGGTTGCTCCCATCAGGTCGCGGTTCTTGAGGATCGCGCCCTCGCCTTCGAGCACCTGCACCATCACCGGGCCGGAGATCATGAAATCCACCAAATCCTTGAAGAATGGCCGCTCGCGGTGCACGGCGTAAAAGCCCTCTGCTTCGGCGCGCGACAGGTGCATCATGCGTGCGGCAACAACCTTCAGGCCAGCCTTTTCGAAGCGGGTGAGAATTTCGCCAATGACGTTCTTCGCTACTGCGTCGGGCTTGATGATGGAAAGAGTACGCTCGATAGACATATCAGTCCTTGTAGGTTTAAGTTCGTGTTTTGTTTGCCCCGAACCGAGTATGGGCGATTTGCGAACGCCCCGGCCGAGTGCGGGAAAGCCTTAGATTTTAGCAGCCGCACGCGACCTCAGCGTTAATCGCAGCAGATGCCCGCTAACGCCCAAAACCTCCGCCGCCACCGCCACGATTGCCCCCCCGGCCTCCTCCGCCTCCGCCACTGCGGTTGCCGCCGCGGCCCCGGTTGCGCTGTCCGCCACCCCCGCCGCCGGCGTTACCACTAAAGCCGCCGCCGTTGTGCACGCGTTG
>CAYSMM010000192.1:0-5023 GCA_964432095.1 uncultured Burkholderiaceae bacterium
ACCGATGCGCTCTTCCCAACCGTTAAAGAGCCTAGAGTGTTCCCCGCGTACGCGGGGATGAATCGCGTTGTTGACGGTGGCCGACGGGCCTGTTGAAATTTCTAACATAGTGCCTGCGGCTCGTTCTTTCTGGGCGAGCGTAGGCGTAGGAGAGCAAAATGTTGAAGCAGCTGCCGCGTACAACGGCATCCTTGACTGGAACCAGTTCGCTCGCTCGCCTGCCGGCACCCGACGAGGCATTCCGCGCAGAATCCAGCAAGCGGATAGAGATGAAACGCCAAGCTTGGCTGGCCTCGCAGTCGAAGAGCGAGAGCTTACCGACGCAGAACGAGCCATCTTCGACGGCTTTGGACGACGTGAATCGACCCGAGACGGAAGCCGACGGTATTCGAGCCGGGGCATTGCGCCGCTTGAAGGCGTCCCTAGCGTGGAGGGCGCGACGGGCCCCGACCCAGGAATCGTAGCAGTCGCAGAGCAATACGCACGTGATCAAGGAGTTGATCTTGTACGCCAAGCGGTGTACGTGGACGTAGATGAGGGCTTTGCAAGTCAAATAGCACAAGCCTACGCCGATATGCGGCATGCGCCGCAAGACGCCAGAGTCAAGCAGGCCTATGCAGAGTTGAAGAGGCAGACCCGTGCGGTATTTCCCGCGTACGCGGGGACGAACCGAATACCTGCACGCAGAACAGCGCGGCGTTGCTGTGTTCCCCGCGTATGCGAGGGCGAACCGGCAGCCGATGAAACGAATCCTGAATACCTAATGGCGCCCGCGGAATGCGCGGTAGGTACCTTGCGGCGGCACGCTGTTGCCAGCGCTGTAGATGTGGCGCAGCAGTTTTTGCGCGGGGCGGTGTCAAGCAGGTCGCCGGCTTGTTTGAAGGCGTCAAAGCCATCGGCGTCTAGCACCTCAGCCCACATGTACACACAGTCGCTTGGCTTTACCTTGCGCGCGTGCTGCGCACCTATGCGCACAATGTCCAGATGAATGCGCTCGAACATACGCAGCCAGCAACGGTGCCACGTGCTGCTCAACCTGCGGCAGGGCAGGCGAGGTGTTTCAGACGATTCTGATAGAGCCAAAACGGGTATTTACGTAATGCAGTCATGCAGTACTTGTTTCGGTGCAAGCGGCAAAGGGCTTGCTAAACTGCTCAAGACTTGATGCCCCTGACTCTGGGTAACGCTAATGAATCAATCACTCTACGACTGGACACCGGTGCTCGGGCGTCGGCTAACCGTGCCAAGGGCAGGCTGGCAGCATGGCCCGCTTAGCACTACGGGGTTTCGCATGCCAGGCGCGTTTGGGCGCGACGTGCCGTTAGACGCCATCATGCGGTTTCCTATTGGGCAGGCATCGCCACTCGGCCATTGCGAAGACAGGCCGTTTCGATTGACGCCTATGCTGCTGCGGCGGATTTTTCCGGCAACCACCCAAGCCGCGGCAGACAAATTCGCCGATCCACTCACAACCTTCATGGCCCGATACGAGATCGACACCGTCAAGCGTATGGCCGCGTTCTTTGGGCAGATTGCGGAGGAATCGTCGCAGTTGCGGGTGGTTGAGGAGAACTTGACGTATACGTCTGAAGATCGGCTGCGCGAGGTGTTTGGCAGTAAGTTGCCCAAGGGATCGCTCGAAGACTTCACGCGTGCGCCTGAGAAGCTGGGCAATCGCGTTTATGCAAACGTGGGCGGCAACGGTAACGAAGTCTCTCGGGTGACGGGTATCGCTACCGTGGCCGCGGCTTGATACAGCTCACGCTGAAAGACAACTACAAAGCATTTGCAGCGCACTCAAGGGTGGACGTTGTGGCAGAGCCTGATTTAGTTGCCAAGCCAACCTACGCGGTGTGGTCGGCGTGCTGGTATTGGGATTCGCGACGCCTAAATGGACTTGCTGACACGCGACAGATACGACGCCTCACTCTCAAAATCAACGCCGCTGCGTTAGAACTCCCTGCACGGGAGTCCGCTACGGAGCGAGCAGAGCAAATGCTGCGTATTGAACTGGGAGTCACAAGATGAAATGGCTTACCGTAATTCTTGCTGCAACCTTGGCGACTGCAACGACCAACCTGCAAGCCAGCACCCAGCATCGTTGCGCTGATGATGCAAGGCAGCTGGCGATGTCCCTACTCAGCCATCATGTCAGCCCGACAGAGCACACAGTTCATATTGACTCAAAAGTATCGGTGCTTACGCCAGTCCGTCACCCGTCCAAACGTAACTTGGTGCTCGACAGAATTGAGGTATGGGGCTTTGTGTACAAAGGGCATTTCCGCATGCGTATGCTGTACCTGCGCGGCACGAAAGAATGCCATGTAGTGGGGCAGGAAGTTCTCACTTACTGATGGCGCAGATGCACGCCCGGCAGAAGCTTTGATTGTTTTAATGCTTGGTATACAAAACATAGCCGCGTACGCGAAGGCTGTACCCCGATAGACCGGTTGCTATGCGATGGCTTTAACCTCAAAAGTGGGACTCAAGATGAATCGCTTTGTGGCGGCTGCTTGGATGTTGGTGCTGGTGTGCGGTGCCAATATTGTTGTTGCGCAGTCTGTGCAGCAGCATCGCTGCGCGGCAGATGCAATTGAACAAGCAAAAAAGCTACTGAGTTTTCACGTAGACGAACCTGATTTTCCCATGCGAGTTGAACCCACGGTACACACCCTTGCACCTATACGCAACCCTGCCAGCCGAGATCAAATACTGGATGTGCTGGAGGTGTGGGGCGTGGTGTACAAGAGTAGCTTTCGCATGCGTTTCCTCTATCCACGTCTTAAACACACGAGCGAGTGTGTTTTGGTTGGACAAGAAGTTCTCAACTACGCAAAGTTCTAGTCGTACACACCTCGGGTCAGTGTGCTGCGCTGGCTTGGCACCTATTTGTCGCGCAGGCGTGAAGGAACTCGCTTGATACTCAGCACAGTTTTGTGCCGTTACTGCTGTATGGTAAACCAGTAAATGGCATTTACAGTGGGCAGTATTATTCTCTGCTCCTTCTTCCACCACGCTGGGCGGGTTTCAAGCGGCAGGGGGCTTGCTACACTGCCGCCATGTCATCACCCACCGCCAGCAACATCGCCCCCCGCAGGTTCAACATTGCACCCAGCATCCTGTCGGCTGATTTTGCACGGCTGGGCGAGGAGGTGAAGAACGTCATTGCCGCTGGGGCAGACTTCATACACTTCGACGTGATGGACAACCATTACGTGCCCAACCTTACCATTGGCCCGCTGGTGTGCGAGGCGATCAAGCCGCACGTTGGGCAAACGCCGATCGATGTGCATTTGATGGTGGAGCCGGTGGATGCACTGGTGCCGATGTTTGCCAAGGCGGGGGCCAACATCATCAGCTTTCACCCCGAGGCAAGCCGCCATGTGGACCGCACGCTCGGCCTGATTCGCGAGCAGGGCTGTATGGCCGGGCTGGTGTTCAACCCGGCAGCGTCGCTTGAGGTACTGGACTATGTGCTCGACAAGGTGGATTTGGTGCTCATCATGAGCGTGAATCCGGGTTTTGGCGGGCAAAGCTTCATCCCCGGTGCGCTACACAAAATTGCGCAGGTGCGCGCCAAGCTCGACGCACACCAGGCTGCGACGGGGCGCGAAGTGCTGCTGGAGGTGGATGGCGGCATCAAGCCCGACAACATCGCCGCAGTGGCCAAGGCCGGGGCAGACACCTTCGTGGCGGGCAGCGCCATTTTCGGCAAGCCGGACTACAAGGCGGTGATCGAGCAGATGCGTCGCGAGCTCGCAGCCGCGTAGCTGCGCTGCTCGAGCTGTTTATGGCGCTATAGTGGCCCGCACTGCTGCGAATGCTGGATCGAAAAGATCCGTCGTATCGCAACTGATACGGCCGGCAGACGCAGCGGCAGGCCGTGCATGACCCATGCTGATCAAACGGGCTTGTTCGCCTGACGCGTATCAGAACGCAGCGCTGGGCAGTATGCGCGATACTTCAGGCGCATGAACTCGCCGATATCAAAAATTCCCTTGCAGCCCGCAGCATCTGCTTTGTGCGCTGCGATCATCGACCTCGATGGAACGATGGTTGAAACACTGGGTGACTTTCATGCAGCACTCAACGCCATGCTGCATGAGCTTTCGCTCCCAAAGGTCGAGGCTGATGTGGTCAGGTGCTTCGTAGGCCGCGGCTCTGAGAACCTGATTCGTCGCGTGCTGGCCAGAGTTCTTTCCGATGAAGCGGCTGAGCGACATTACGAGCAAGCGCATGCCCGCTACCAGCATCACTATGCGCAAGTCAATGGCCGCTACAGCGATGTCTATGCAGGAGTACATGAGGGTTTGCAGGCGCTGGCACAACAAAACATGCGCCTTGCTTGCCTCACCAACAAACCTACCGGCTTTGCTCAATCCCTGCTGCAGAAAAAGGGTTTGCTGAAATACTTTGAGGTGGTGTTCGGGGGAGATGCGTTTGCGCACAAGAAGCCGCACCCTGCACCGGTGCTACAGACATGCCAACATCTTGGGGTGACGCCTGCTGAGACGCTGATGATCGGCGACTCGCGCAACGACGCCGAGGCCGCGCGTGCGGCCGGTTGCACCGTTGCACTTGTGCCCTATGGCTACAATCACGGCGAGCCGATAGAACAAGTGCCATGCGATTTACGTGGCGCGACTCTGGCTGACATCGCCTTCATGCTACGCGCCTGATGTGTTCGTGCGCAGGCAACGCGCCCGCGCCTATGCGCTGCGCAGGATTGCGTCGCTCATCGCAATTGCGGTTACGGCCTGGTGGCCGGTGTGGCTGAGCAACCAGTAGCTATATTGTTGTTAGATATGTCGATGTACATGATACTCGCAACAGTAAAAAACCTTTACTGGTTGTACATAAACCAGCGAAGGCTATATACTCAAATGAGTAACAAGAAAATTAACTGATAGGAATGGGCAGAGAAGGTAAACGTGGCTTGTCGTGCCTCATGCCCATGTCCGAGTGCTGTGTCTACGCCTTCTTACCGTGCTTGGTGCGCAATGCTGCCAGCTTGCGGTACACC
>CAYSMM010000193.1:0-5014 GCA_964432095.1 uncultured Burkholderiaceae bacterium
TGCAGCAGCGCATTCATGGGCACCACCAAAAAGCCGCCGAGTGCGCCGAGCAAAATCAAAAACGGCGCAGCCACCCAGACGCTGTCGATCACGTTCAACACAATCACGAGCAGCCCCATGGCCGTGCCCAGCGGGATGACGCGGGTGGCCTTGTCCAGCCGCATCACCATCGAGGCGACCACCGCGCCCACCGCGGTGCCAATGGCCACCACCCCGACGAGTGACGAGGCTTGCGTGGTGCTGTAGCCAAGCGCGGCGGCTGCCCAGGCCAGCACGATGTAGCGCAGGTTGCCGGCCACGCCCCAGAACAGCGTGGTGGTGGCCAGTGAGATCTGGCCCAGCTTGTCGCGCCACAGGCGAGAGTTGCAGCCCCAGAAATCTGGCAGCAAATCCAGTGGGTTGTCGGGCAGCTGGCGAAGCTCGGCGCCGGTGCGCGGAATCTTCAGATTGAACAGCGCCGCAATCACGTAAATAAAGATGATGGTGAAGATGGCCGATTCGGGCGCGGTATCAATGCCGGTCACCACCATGGGCATATCAATGCCCAGCAAGAACTTGGAAACGTACGGCCCCACCAGTTGGCCACCGAGCAGCACGCCCAAGATGATGGATGCAATCGTCAGCCCTTCGATCCAGCCATTGGCCTTGACGAGTTGCGAGGGCGGCAGCAGTTCGGTGAGG
The DNA here is from genome assembly GCA_964432095.1 of uncultured Burkholderiaceae bacterium. GTDB lineage: Bacteria > Pseudomonadota > Gammaproteobacteria > Burkholderiales > Burkholderiaceae_C > CAYSMM01. The sequence continues at coordinate 682 of CAYSMM010000193.1, forward strand.
ATGCCGTATTTCGCGGGCGAGTAGGCTGCCGCACCTAGCCCCACCACCGAGTAGGCAAGCAGCGGATGCATGCCAAACAACATCATGAGGCAGCCCACCACCTTGATGAGGTTGGAGTAAAACATCACCTGCCCCTTGGGCAAGCGGTCGGCGAACGCACCCACAAAGGGCGCGAGCACCACGTAGAAAAATGCGAACATCGGCACCAATGCCGCGCGCTGCCACTCGGGCGCGCCGCCTGTGCGCAGCAGCTCGACTGCAGCGACAAACAGCGCGTTATCAGCCAGCGAGCTGAAAAACTGCGCAGACATGATGATGTAAAAACCTTTTTTCATTCTCGCGTGCGGGCTGTCTCGGCCAGCAAGGGGCGTTCTAATAAGCGTTTCGTTTAATGGGTGACTTCGTCATTGTCGCCACACAACCGTGCGGCGCAGGCAAACCCAAGCCTTATAGCACAGCGACGTGCACGCATTGCCACTCTCGCCAGCATGGGTTCGTGCGGCACAATGGTGATATGCCCCGCCCGATTCATGCCGTCATCCACCCAGCCGCGCTCACCCATAACCTGCAACTGGCCAAGGCCCGAGCGCAGGTTGCCAATCCGCGCGTCAAGGCATGGGCTGTCGTCAAGGCCGACGCTTACGGCCATGGCATCGAGCGTGTGTACCCTGCGTTCGCCAAAGCCGCCGACGGTTTTGCACTACTTGACCTGGAAGAGGCCGAGCGGATACGCGATCTCGGCTGGGGCGGGCCGGTGCTGCTGCTGGAGGGTATCTTCGAGCCGCATGACCTGAAGGTGTGCGAGCGGCAGGTGCTCAGCTTCACGGTGCATTGCAACGAGCAGATCGACATGCTCGCGCACTACCAGGGCTGGATGGAGTTCGGCGTGTTCCTCAAGCTGAACAGCGGCATGAACCGCCTGGGCTTCACGCCCGATGCCTACCGCGTCGCTTATGCGCGGCTGCGCGCGATGAAGCACGTGGGCAGCATCACTCATATGACGCATTTTTCAGACGCAGACGGACCGCGCGGCATTGCGCATCAACTGGCGGTGTTCAACCGTGCGGTGGAAAACCTGCCCGGGCCGCGCAGCGTCAGCAACAGCGGCGCGGTGTGCAACTTCGCAGCAGAGCACAGCGATTGGGTTCGCCCCGGCATCATGCTCTACGGCTCATCGCCCATGGGCCTTGAGCCCTCGGCGCACAGCCTGGGCTTGCGGGCCACCATGAGCCTGCGCACACGCGTCATTGGCGTGCAGCAATTACAGCCCGGCGACACCGTAGGCTATGGCAGCAGCTTCACTGCCACTACGCCCATGCGCATCGGCATCGTCGCTTGCGGGTATGCCGACGGCTACATGCGTCTTTCTCCCACCGGCACGCCCGTGAGCGTGAGAGGTGTGCGCACGCGTACGGTGGGCCGCGTCAGCATGGACATGATCACGGTCGATCTCACCCCCTGCACTGAGGCCGGCATTGGCACCGAGGTGGAGATGTGGGGCCAGCAGTTGCCGATAGATGAAGTGGCTGCAGCCAGCGGCACAGTGGCGTATGAGCTGATGTGCGGCCTGGCGCAGCGCGTGCCGGTACGGGTTGAGAGCGCCTGACACTCCGATTGTATCGCCGATGACTGCACCGACTTCCATTACCCTTGACTGTATATGGCAATAACTGGTTTCTATCAAACAATCGAACTACATACACTCCATTAAGTATTCGAAGAATTTGTGACCAAAGTCAAAACGCTATTCAGCTGCACCGAGTGCGGCGGCACCTCGCCCAAGTGGCTGGGCAAGTGCCCGCATTGCGGCGCGTGGAACACGCTGGTGGAAGCCATTGAGGAATCGTCCAGCAAGTCACGCTTCAAGCCACTGTCGCAAACCACACCTGTGCAACTGCTGAGCGAGGTGCAGGCGCATGACGTGGCGCGTACGCCCACCGGCATCGAGGAGTTGGACCGCGTGCTCGGCGGCGGCTTGGTCGAAGGCGGCGTGGTGTTGATCGGCGGTGACCCCGGCATCGGCAAATCCACGCTGCTGCTGCAGGCGCTGGCGCAGTTGTCGGCGGTGCAAAGTACGTTGTATGTGAGCGGCGAAGAGAGTGCCGCACAAGTGGCGCTGCGCGCGCAACGCCTGGGCTTGAAGGGCAGCCCGATGAAGCTGCTCACCGAAATCAGCCTGGAGCGCATTCTCGCAACGCTGGAGCACGACAAGCCGCAGGTTGCGGTGATCGACTCGATTCAAACGCTGTACACCGAGGCGCTCACGTCAGCACCCGGTAGCGTGGCGCAGGTGCGCGAGTGCGCTGCGCAGCTCACACGCGCGGCCAAGGCACGCGGCATCAGTCTAGTGGTGGTGGGCCACGTCACCAAGGAAGGCGCGCTCGCCGGCCCCCGCGTGCTGGAGCATATCGTGGACACGGTGCTGTACTTCGAGGGCGACACGCACAGTGCATTCCGCGTGATCCGCGCTTTCAAAAACCGCTATGGCGCCGTCAATGAGCTGGGCGTGTTTGCAATGACGGAGAAAGGCTTGAAGGGCGTGAGCAACCCGTCAGCACTGTTCCTTTCAACGCATAGCGAGCCCGTGCCCGGCGCGTGTGTGGTGGCCACGCAGGAGGGCACGCGCCCGCTGCTGGTGGAGATTCAGGCGCTGGTCGACAGCGGCGGCCCTTCGCCACGCCGTCTGAGCGTGGGCCTTGAGCGCGACCGTCTGGCCATGTTGCTGGCCGTGCTGCACCGGCATGCTGGCATTGCGTGCTTCGATCAGGACGTGTTCGTCAATGCCGTGGGCGGCGTGCGCATCAGCGAGCCTGCTGCCGACCTGGCGGTGATGCTGGCGATCGTATCGTCGCTCAGAAACAGGCCGCTGCCCAAGGGCTTCATCGCGTTTGGCGAGGTGGGCCTGGCCGGCGAGGTGCGCCCCGCGCCGCGCGGGCAAGAGCGCTTGAAAGAAGCCGCGAAGCTGGGCTTCAGCGTCGCGGTCGTGCCCAAGGCCAACGCCCCAAAAAAGCCCATCGAGGGCCTCACTGTGCATGCGGTGGAGCGTGTAGAGCAGGCGGTGGAGTTGATGCGGGGTCATTAGCCCATTGGCGATAGCTGACGATTGCGGATGCGTACGCATTAGCCAGACGTGCCGATACCCAAGCCTCAGCTCGCAACACACCGCGATGCAACCCTTGTCATCCCCCAACCTACCCCCACGTTAAACGCACTGCTGCAAAAGGAGCCTGCCATGTGGAAACGCTTGATCGTGATTTGGGCTGCGCTGAAGGGCGACCTGAAGCTGCTGTGGCACGCGCTGCGCCACCCGCAGGCACCCGCGTGGCTGAAGCTGGGTACGGCCGGGCTGGTGTTGTATCTCTTCATGCCGGTTGATTTCATCCCCGACTTCATTCCGCTGCTGGGCGTGATGGACGACGTGGCCGTACTCGCCTTCGGTTTGAAGTGGCTGCTTAAAAAGCTGCCGGCACAAGTGCGTGTTGATGCCGAACGCCGCATGCGCGGTGAGACTATCGATCACGCAACCGTAACGAGCTAGTTAGCTGCTTTCGTGGGCATGCTCGACATGCCCCACTACTCTGGGCAGCCTGCTCATTGATGACTGGTCCGCCTACCGTACCGTCCTGACTGTTTCGGCCACTGCGCTCAAAGTCCGTAAAATGGATTGACGAACAAAAGGAGAGCGCCATGTCGATGGCCGACCGCGATGGAAAAATCTGGATGGATGGCAAGCTGGTGGACTGGCGCGACGCCAAGATTCATGTACTCACGCATACGCTGCATTACGGCTGTGGCGCGTTTGAGGGCGTGCGTGCCTACAAACAAGCTGATGGCAGCACGGCCATCTTCCGGCTGCAAGAGCACACCGAGCGTTTGTTCAACAGCGGCAAGATTCTGCGGATGAAGATTCCGTTTACTCCCGAGCAGGTGATGGACGCGCAACGCGAGGTGGTGCGCGCCAACAAACTTGAAAGCTGCTACCTGCGTCCACTCATCTGGATTGGCTCGGAAAAGCTCGGTGTCAGCCCCAAGGGCAACACGGTGCACCTGATGGTAGCGGCGTGGGCCTGGGGCGCTTACCTCGGCGAAGAGGGGCTGAAAAAAGGCATTCGAGTCAAAACCTCCAGTTACACGCGGCACCACGTCAATATCACGATGACGCAATCCAAGACGGTGAGCAACTACACCAACTCGATTCTCGCCAACATGGAAGCCACCGACGACGGTTACGACGAGGCGCTGCTGCTCGACCCCTCCGGTTTCGTGAGTGAAGGCGCGGGCGAGAACCTGTTCGTCATCAAGGGCGGCAAAGTCTACACGCCGGATTTGTCGG
>CAYSMM010000194.1:0-4986 GCA_964432095.1 uncultured Burkholderiaceae bacterium
CATGCGCTCAACCCTTGCGGGCTGCAATGCGCAGCATGCGCGTGCCCGGCAGTGCCGCCAACGATAATCCCGTTTCATTGATGAATTGACTGGTTCGCAGGCGAGGGGGCCGGTTTGTATGCTGGAGAACATGATGAGAACAACCTACTGTGGCTTGGTGAGCGAGCAGCTCATGGGCCAAACCATCACGCTCATGGGCTGGGCGCATCGCCGCCGCGACCATGGAGGTGTCATATTCATCGACCTGCGCGACCGCGAAGGCCTGGTGCAGGTGGTGTGCGACCCCGACCGCGCCGACACCTTCAAGGTGGCCGAGGGGGTGCGCAATGAGTATTGCCTCAAGCTCACGGGCGTGGTGCGTGCGCGGCCGCAAGGCACCGAGAACGCCGGTTTGGTGAGCGGAAAAATCGAGGTACTGGCGCACACGCTGGAAGTGCTCAACGCCAGCGTGGCGCTGCCATTTCAGCTCGATGACGACAATTTATCCGAGACGGTGCGCCTGACGCACCGCGTGCTGGACTTACGTCGCCCGCAGATGCAAAAGAACTTTCTGCTGCGGCATCGCGTGGCCATCGAGGTGCGCAAATACCTGGACAGCCGCGGCTTCATCGACATTGAAACGCCCATGCTCACCAAGAGCACACCTGAGGGCGCCCGTGACTATCTGGTACCCAGCCGTGTGCACGACGGCCAGTTCTTTGCGCTGCCGCAAAGCCCGCAACTGTTCAAGCAGTTGCTGATGATGGCGGGTTACGACCGCTACTACCAAATCGTCAAATGCTTCCGCGACGAAGACTTGCGTGCCGACCGGCAGCCCGAGTTCACGCAGATCGACTGCGAGACCAGCTTTCTGAGCGAGCAGGAGATCCGCGACATCTTTGAAGACATGATCCGTCATGTGTTCCAGGTGGCCATGAACGTGAGCCTGCCCTCCAAGTTCGCAGTGATGAGCTACGACGACGCGATGCACCTGTACGGCAGTGACAAGCCCGACCTGCGCGTGAAGATGCAGTTCACTGAACTTACAGACGTGATGAAGGACGTGGACTTCAAAGTGTTCTCAGTGCCCGCCACAACTGCGGGTGGTCGAGTGGTAGCGCTGCGTGTGCCCGGTGGCGGCGAGATGAGCCGCAGCGAGATCGACGGCTACACCGAATTCGTCAAGATTTACGGCGCCAAGGGCCTGGCGTGGATCAAGGTGAACGAAAAAGCCAAGGGCCGTGACGGCTTGCAAAGCCCCATCGTCAAAAACCTGCACGACGCGGCGATTGCTGCCATCCTCGAGCGCACCGGCGCGCAAGACGGCGATTTGATTTTCTTCGGTGCCGACAAAGCCAAGGTGGTGAATGACGCCATCGGTGCACTGCGCGTTAAAATCGGCCATAGCGACTTTGGCAAGGCCAAGGGTCTGGCCCAGGGTGAATGGGAAATTCTGTGGGTGGTGGACTTTCCGATGTTCGAGTACGACGAGGAGGGCCAACGCTGGGCGGCCTGTCATCACCCCTTTACCTCTCCCAAAGACGAGCACGTGGCCCTACTCGACACCAATCCAGGCGCCTGCAAGGCCAAAGCCTACGACCTGGTGTTGAACGGGATAGAGCTGGGCGGCGGCTCGGTGCGGATTCACCGCGAAGAGGTGCAAAGCAAGGTGTTCCGCGCGATGAAAATTGGCGCTGAAGAGGCGCGGCTGAAGTTCGGCTTTCTGCTCGACGCGCTGCAATACGGCGCGCCCCCGCACGGCGGTATCGCCATCGGGCTGGACCGCTTCATCATGCTGCTGGCCAAGGCCGAAAGCCTGCGTGATGTGATCGCCTTCCCCAAAACCCAGCGCGCGCAATGCCTGCTCACGCATGCACCCAGCCCGGTGGATGAGAAGCAGCTGCGCGAGCTGCATATCAAGCTGAGGAATACGGCAGCCGCGTAAACAACCTACAACTCAAGGTCACGCACAGTGCAGTTGGTCGCAGACCATATGCCAAACCAGGGAGAATGAAGTGCTGCATCAACTAAACAGCTTCTTTGCCGCTCATCCAGCGGTATTCGAGCTGTTTAAGGCTAGCATCCCGTTTTTTGGAACACTATTGACCGCGTTAGCTGCATGGTGTGCAGTCGTGGCAAACAATAGAGCAGCTAGGAGACGCGAGCGTGAAAAACTTGAGCATGATTTTCGTGTCAAGGTACATTTAGATGTTGCTGAAGCGCTCGAAGGAATGACCTTGGCTATGCTGCAACAAGCGCAGCCGCATTTAAGGATGACCAATCTCTATCACAGCAACAAGATATTTTGAGAGCTGTTGGTCGTGCGCACCTCGTTAGTAGTCCCAACACGATAAAGATCTTATTTTCAATACAGAGTCACTACGCAGAGTCGATTTTTGAGTTGAAGATGCATAGGAATGGCAATGAGACGATTGACTATGACTCGCAGCTGAAAATCACCAAGATCGCCTTCGAGCGAGCCCTGCAGTTTAGGGAGCTGCATGCCAACTACATCGTTCATGTACGCCAAGAGATTGGATACGCAATTGATACTGAAAAGTATCTGGAATCTGTAAAGACGGCTGCTGATGATGCAAAGAAGTCCTTCGACGAACTCCTTGCAAACTTACAAAATCCCTAAATCCGTTCTCGTCATCCTCCACACCGCCGGCCTGCAAGTGTTACAGCTGACTTAAGTAACGGCTACTTGTGAGCCCTCAACCAAACAGTTGGTGCGAGCCACAAGAACAGTCGGCTTACACCTTCGCGGTTACAGCTAAGCGTGCAATCATTCCCGAGCGTGTTTCACCCGCATTCTTAGCGGCTGCATCGAGCTTGGTCAGCACACGGCGCGGCAGTGTGATGTTCACACGCTCTACCGTGTCGTCGAGCGCCGAAGGATCGACCTCGACCACAGCCCACACGCCTCCCGCGTACTGCCGCTTGCGCTGATGCGCATCCACGGCTCGAGGGGCGGGTACGGCAATGCCATCGTCTAGTAACCCCTCTACATGGCAGAGGATCGCCTCCTTCGCCATCTCCAGCGCCTCGTCAAAGGTCTCACCGGCCGAGAAGCAACCGGGCAGGTCAGGCACAGTCACGCCATAGGCGCTGTCAACGTCTTTGTGTACGACAACCGGGTAACGCATCATGTTTCTATCGTCCTTTCCATGGCCAACCAGCCTGCGCGAAGATCGAGCGCACAATGCCGATAGGTAAATCCCTCTTGGGATGCGGAACTGTCACTCGGCCCGGTTTAGTGGGGTGTTTGAACTGCTGATGGCTGCCACGGGTGTTAACCAGTTGCCAGCCGTCTTCAGTCAGGCGCTTGATGATGTCCGCGCTTTTCATGATTCGTGTGTATCATACACACTAAGTTCCCATGCAAAGCAAACCCCCAAAAATCCCCCGCTCCGTCCTCGTCGTCATCCACACGGCCGATCTGCAAGTACTGCTGCTGGAGCGGGCCGACAAGCCCGGCTTCTGGCAAAGCGTCACGGGAAGCCTGGATGCCGAGGACGAGCCGTTGACGCAAGCCTGCATACGCGAGGTAGCCGAGGAAACCGGTATCGCAGTCGGCAGTGCAGAGGTGTCACCGGCTAATTTGCGCGACTGGCAGATCGAGAACATCTACGAGATTTACCCTGTCTGGCGCCATCGCTATGCACTGGGTGTCACGCACAACACCGAGCATGTGTTTGGCCTGCGGGTGCCGCGTGATGTTGCCGTGACGCTCGCGCCGCGTGAGCATTTGCGCTACGAGTGGTTGCCGTATCGAGCCGCGGCAGACAAATGCTTCTCGCCCAGCAATGCAGAGGCGATTCTTCAACTACCGCGTTTCTTATGATGATTGGCGATTGCACTGTTTTCTGATACTCAAGTGAGTAAACAAATGCGTCATAGTACTGAATACCGGAAACGGGTATATACAACCACGAGTAATAGCTAGATTCTCGTTCTGACCTGCAACCACAAGCCAAGCCTTTGCCGTCACGCGGGTTGCACAGCGCATTGCGCATAATGCGCGCATGACGGCACTGACGGTAGCAACCTACAACATTCACAAGGGCACGCTGGGCGTGGGCCCGACCAAGCAGTTGCGCATTCACGCGCTGCGCGAGGCTATCAAGGAGCTGGATGCTGACTTGCTGTTCCTGCAAGAGGTGCAGCACGAGCATGAGGCGCACGCCGAGCAATTCTCGCAATGGCCTACATTACCGCAGCATGAGTTTCTGGCTGCGCCTTTCGGTTATCACAGCGCCTACGAGACGAACGCGCGCACACGGCACGGAGAGCATGGCAACGCATTGCTGTCGCGCTTTGAGATCGGCGAAGTGTGGCACAGCGACATCAGCGACCACCGGTTTGAGCAGCGCGGCCTGTTGCACGTGCAGGTGTTGTGGCATGGCAAGGTATTGCATTGCATCGTGGTGCATCTGGGCTTGCTGGCTGGTGGGCGCAGCCGACAGGTGGCCATGCTTGCGCGCTACATCGAGAAGAATGTGCCGATGAAGTCGCCGCTGATCGTGGCCGGTGATTTCAACGACTGGCACGGCCGCATCAAGCCGCAGCACTTGGGTGGCGGTTTGCACGATGTGACTGAAGACGAGGGGCCGTCGCATCTGCTTGGCCATTTCTTGCCGCGGCGCGTGACGCGCAATCAACGAGTGGGTACGTTTCCAGCCCAGGTGCCACTGTTGCCGCTGGATCGCATCTATGTTCGCGGGTTTCGCTCCATCCACATTCTCGTGCCCAAGGCGCTGCGTGGCACGGTGTGGCATCGCGTGAGCGATCATGCGCCGCTGGTGGCGCGGCTGGAGATGAGCGTATGAACGGCCGCAAGGGCGCGCAGCACTTCAGCGAGGGCCATCAACTCGGTCTGCTCAAGGGCGGCGTCGAGTTTTTCCCCGCTGCGGTGGAGGCAATTGACGCTGCCCAGCGCGAGGTGTGGATGGAGACCTACATCTTCGAGCCTGACGCATCTGGCAAGCGGATAGCCGATGCGCT
>CAYSMM010000195.1:0-4974 GCA_964432095.1 uncultured Burkholderiaceae bacterium
CCATCGTGCGGCATTACGTGGAAAGCCGCTACGGCGCCGCGAAAGTACCGCGCGGTGAAGTCAGCCTTCCCAATTCTTTCAGCAAGCCACAAACCGAAACCGTATGACCGACAAGAACAACGCAGCGGTGCATAAGATCACCGCTGTGAAGGGGATGAACGACATCCTCCCGCCTGAATCTGCCCTTTGGGAGTATTTTGAGCACGTCGTGCGCGAAGTCATGCACGGCTACGGCTATCACAATGTGCGTACGCCCATCGTTGAGAAGACATCGCTGTTCGTGCGTGGCCTGGGTGAAGTGACCGACATCGTCGAAAAAGAGATGTACTCCTGGGACGACCGGGCCGATAAGCACGGCGAGTCCGAGCAATTGAGCTTGCGCCCTGAAAGCACCGCAGGCGTGGTACGCGCCGTCAACGAGCACAACGCGTTGTATGACGGCGGCAAACGGCTGTGGTACATGGGGCCGATGTTCCGCCGCGAGAAGCCGCAACGCGGCCGCTACCGGCAGTTCCATCAGGTGGGCATCGAGGCTCTGGGTTATCCTGGGCCAGATGTCGATGTCGAGGTCATCGCGCTGGCCGCGCGCATCTTCAAGCAACTGGGCTTGCAGGGCATAGAGCTGCAGATCAACAGCATCGGCCAGCCGGAGGAGCGTAAGTTGCATCGCGCCAAACTGATTGAGCATTTCGAGAAACATGCCGACAAGCTCGACGAAGACGCCAGACGCCGCCTGCACACCAACCCGCTGCGCATTCTCGACAGCAAGAACCCAGCGATGCAGGAAATCGTTAATACTGCACCCAGGTTACTTGATTTTCTGTCTGATGACAGCCAGAAACATTTTGATAGTCTACAGAGTATGATCGCAGATCTGGGCATGACGGCCAGCATCAACCCGCGCCTCGTGCGTGGCATGGACTACTACAACCTCACCGTGTTCGAGTTCGTCACCACGCAGTTGGGCTCGCAAGGCACGGTGTGCGGCGGCGGACGCTACGACTACCTGATCGAGCAAATCGGCGGTAAGCCCGCACCGGCCGTGGGCTGGGGCATGGGCATCGAGCGTGTGCTCGAAGTGATGAAAGAGCAGGGCTTGGGGCCGCACCACGCGACGGCTGACGCTTACCTCATCGTGCAGTCCGAGACATTGCGTCCGCAGGCCATGCAGCTTGCCGAGCAACTGCGCGATGCGGGCGTCAGTGTGTTGCTCCATGCCGGTGCCGCCAGTATGAAGAGCCAGTTCAAGAAGGCCGACTCCAGCGGTGCGCCATTCGCTGTCATCGTGGCCGAGCAGGAGTGGTCGCACGGGCAAGTGGTCGTCAAACATTTGCGCGACACTGCGGCCCCGGCCCGCCAAGAGGTGGTAGACACAGCCCGCCTGGCCGCAAGCCTTAGAATCGCAGGTTCAGGAGTGAAATGATGAGCTTGGATCTCGAAGAGCAGGAACAGTTAGACGCACTCAAGGCCTGGTGGGAAAAATGGGGCAACCTGACTACGGGCGCACTGATGCTGGTGCTTGCCGCGTTTGCCGGCTGGAACGGCTGGCAGTGGTACGAGCGCAAGCGCGCGGTTGAAGCCTCCGCGATTTTTGAGGAGCTCGACAAGGCCGTGCGCAACAAAGACTTGGCACGTGTAGAGCGTGCGTTTACCGACATCAAAGACCGCTACAAATCGACGGCGTATGCGCAGATGGCCGGGTTGGCCGCCGCCAAAACGCTGTATGAGGGTGACAAGAAAGAGCAGGCCGAAGCCGCACTCAAGTGGACGGTTGAGAACGCACAGGATCAAGAGTACAAGTCCATGGCGCGTCTGCGTCTGGCGGGTGTGCTGATCGACCGAAAGGCTTATGCCGACGCGATGGCCCTGCTGCAAGCGCCGGCATCTGACGCGTTTGCTGCGTTGTATGCCGACAAGCGCGGCGACGCACTGCTCGCCCAAGGCAAGCGTGAAGAGGCCCGAGCTGAATACAAAAAGGCTTTTGAAGGTCTGGACAAATCCATTGCCTATCGTGAGACAGTAGAACTCAAGCTCAACTCCGTTGGTGGGAGCAGCTCGTGATGAAGCGCTGGTTCATCAGCGGTGCGTCAGCCGTTGCAGCTCTCGCCCTGGCGTTATCGGCCTGTTCATCCACGTCTGACAAACCCAAGCCCACCGAGCTAGTGCCGGTGGCCAACAGTCTGAACGTCAAGCAGGCCTGGAGTGTTGCACTGCCTTCAGGGCGGGCAGATTTCGAGACGGCCGTAGTGGGTAATGAAGTGGTGCTGGCCTCTGAGAACGGCAGCATCGCACGGCTCAACGTGGCCAACGGGCAAGTGGTGGCCCGTGTTGAGCACAGCCGCAGATTCAGCGCCGCGGTGGGTGCAGACGAGCAGTTTGTCGCAGCAGTGGATATCGACAATCAACTCGTTGTGTTTCGCCGCGACGGCAGCCAGGCATGGACGCAGCGCATGCCAGCCTATGTGACCACCGCGCCGCTGGTGTCGCGAGGCAGTGTGCTCGTGCTGGCAGCAGATCAGTCCGTGCATTCGTTCGATGCGCAATCCGGCGCGCGCCAGTGGGTGAACACGCGCGCTGTGCCCAGTTTGCTGCTCAAACGCGCTGGTGGCCTTGTACTGGACGGTGAGACGCTGTACGTTGGCCTGGCACAGGGCCGGCTGGCGGCCATCAACTTTGTGACGGGCGCTACGCGTTGGGAGCAAGCGGTTGTGAGCGCGCGAGGCACCAACGAAGTAGAGCGACTGACCGATGTTGTCGGCATTCCCACTCGCGTCGACAGCGACATTTGCGCTCGCGCGTTTCAGGGGGGTGTCACCTGCGTGGCTGCGGCTAATGGCCGCGGCAAATGGATACGCAACTCGCAAGGTACCCAACCCGTGCAGGCTGACGCAAGCGTAGTGATTGCCACTGACGGTGACGGCACCGTCAACGCGCTGGCCCGAAGCAATGGCGAGCCTACATGGAGTAATGACAAGTTCAAGCACCGCGACTTGAGCGCGCCCGCGTTGGCCGGCAACGCTGCGGTGTTTGGCGACTTCCAAGGATTCGTACATTTCCTGAGTCGCGATAACGGCAATATCGTTGCGCGCATAGCTACCGACGGCAGCGCGATTGCGAATCAGCCTGTGACCGTTGGCAAGACGGTGGTGGTACGTACGCGCAACTCGGCCGTGGGCCTCGCGGTCGAGTAGGCGGCGCTGCCTCGTGAAGCCGGTCGTGGCCCTGGTTGGCCGCCCCAATGTCCGCAAGTCCACGCTGTTCAACCGGCTCACAAGTAGCCGCGACGCGCTGGTGGCTGATTTTCCGGGCCTCACGCGCGACCGGCACTACGGCGAAGGCCGCATCGGTGGCAAACCATACCTCGTGGTCGATACCGGCGGCTTCGAGCCGGTGGTGAAAACCGGCATCGTGCGCGAGATGGCGCGACAGACCGAGCAAGCCGTGGCCGAAGCCGATGTCGTGATATTTCTGGTTGACGGTCGCGAGGGCGTATGCGGTCAGGATCACGATATCGCCCGCTTCCTGCGAAAGCGCCGCAAGCTGGTACTGTTGTGCGTCAACAAGTGCGAGGGCATGCCCAACTCGCCGCGCTTGGCCGAATTTCACGAGTTGGGTTTAGGCGAGATCTACCCCATTTCCTCAGCGCATGGCGACGGTATTGATGAGCTGATGGAGCGTGCGCTCGCCGAATTCCCGGATGAAGCCGAACTCGATGCTACCGCGGGTGAGCACGTGATCAAGCTCGCGGTGATTGGCCGGCCAAACGTCGGAAAATCGACATTCATCAATGCCCTGCTGGGTGAAGAACGGTTGATTGCGTTTGACATGCCGGGCACGACGCGCGATACCATCTCGGTGCCGTTTGAGCGCGGCGGTAGAAGGTACACTTTGATCGACACTGCGGGCCTGCGGCGCCGCGGACGAGTGTTCGAGGCCATCGAAAAATTCTCGGTCGTCAAGACATTGCAGGCGATTGATGAGGCCAACGTGGTCGTCATGATGTTTGACGCTACACAAGAGATTACCGAGCAGGATGCGCATATCGCAGGCTACGCACTGGAGAAGGGCTGCGCCATGGTAGCGGCTGTCAACAAGTGGGACGCGGTGGACGACTATCAGCGTGAACGCGTACGCGCTGACATCGAGCGCAAGCTGCCGTTCTTGCGCTTTGTGAACTGGCACATGATATCGGCGACCAAAAAGCAGGGTGTGGGTGCTGTGATGAAGTCGGTGGACGCCGCGCATGCCGCGGCTTACCGCAAGATTCCGACGCCCAAGCTCACGCGCGCACTGATCGAAGCGGTGGCCTTTCAACAGCCACGCCGCGCTGGCACCGTACGCCCCAAACTACGCTACGCCCACCAGGGCGGCCAGAACCCGCCCGTGATCGTGATCCACGGAACGGCGTTGGACAAGGTGACCGATGCCTACAAGCGCTACCTGGAGGGGCGTTTTCGCGAGATGTTTGATCTCACAGGTACGCCCATGCGCATCGAACTGCGCACCGGGCGCAACCCCTTTGCAAAGAAAAATTCCGATTGAGCCATGCGATAGCGGCTTGATAGACCGCCGAAAGTCGCAACCTTTAGTAAAAACCGGCTCTAATCCTTTACTTTGGCGTGTCTAAGGGGATACGCTTATGATTCAAGGATAACGACCATCCGGTATCGGAGAAAGCCATGAGCAACAAAGGGCAATTGCTACAAGACCCCTATCTAAACGCATTGCGGAAAGAACACGTTCCTGTTTCTGTCTATCTCGTCAACGGCATTAAGCTTCAGGGGCAGATCGAATCGTTTGACCAGTACGTCGTCTTGCTGCGCAACACCGTCACCCAGATGGTTTACAAGCATGCAATTTCCACGGTCGTGCCTGCGCGTGCGGTGAACTTCCACAGCGAAGACGCCGGCACCGGAGGAGCCGCGCCCTGACGCACGCCACCCGCCCAGAGCAGCCGCCTGAGTGCATCATCGT
>CAYSMM010000196.1:0-4953 GCA_964432095.1 uncultured Burkholderiaceae bacterium
CGCGCTCGGTGCCGTTGATGATGAACGAGCCGTGGTCGGTCATGAGCGGAATCTCGCCCATGTACACCTCTTGCTCCTTCACCTCTTTGACGGTGGGCTCAGCAGCCTCGCGATCCATGACGATCAGGCGCACTTTAGCTCGGAGTGTGGAGGCATACGTCAGGCCACGCTGCTGGCACTCGACCACGTCGAACACGGGTGGAGCCATGTTGTAGTGCAAGAACTCCATGCGCACGTTCTGGTTGTGCGACACGATGGGGAAAATGCTGGTGAAGGCAGCCTGCAAGCCTTCGTCTTTGCGCTGGCTCGCCGGCGTGTCAGCCTGCAAGAACTGTTGATACGAGTGAAGTTGAGTTTCGATCAGGTACGGGATGTTGAGCACAGCGCCGCGCTTGCCGAAGCTTTTGCGGATGCGTTTGCGTTCGGTGAACGAATATGTCATGGATACTCCGTTTGGGTTCCGGTTTGGTGCGAGCCACTTCGGCCACTGCACCGCCAGGTTGAATCACCTGCAATGAGGCTCGGGTCAGGGACCTCGCGCAAGCATGACAAGCCGCGCGTTAGTTTGGAGAGCTTTGATTTGCTGTCGCCGTGTACTGCCACAGCAGCTTGCAAAGGCAAATCAAAGCCAGCCAATTAGTGACTCATCACCCGCCCATCACTCACTCATCGTTCGGTTGGGTGCTGACTCCATCAGTTGCTAACGAAACCGTCAAATTACCCGATACTGCACTGGGTAATATGCTTTTCCTGCACTAGCAACAACCAGTAAAAGTTTCCTACTGCCAGTAGTAATAAAACATAATCAGCGTCTAGATGTATGTTGATCGACCGTCACGCTCACAAACAAACACGGCCTAACCGTCACAAACAGTGGCGGCACGAAAGCTGCCGCCGTAAGAACCAACCGCCCGGATCGCACCGGGCGGGCGGTGCTGAGCGGCCAAGCCGCCCAACTTCACTACTTGAGCTCGACCTTGGCGCCAGCTTCTTCCAGTTTTTTCTTGGCGGCTTCGGCGTCGGCCTTGGCAACACCTTCCTTGATGGGCTTCGGAGCGCCGTCCACCAGATCCTTGGCTTCTTTCAAGCCCAGGCCAGTGATCTCGCGCACTGCCTTGATCACGCCCACCTTGTTGGCGCCGGCTTCGGCCAGAACCACGGTGAACTCGGTCTTCTCTTCAGCAGCCGGTGCAGCACCGCCGCCACCGCCTGCAGCGGGAGCAGCCATTGCAGCGGCGGACACGCCGAACTTCTCCTCAATCGCCTTGACCAGGTCGTTGAGCTCCATCACGGACATGTTGTCCAATGCGGTCATGAATGCGTCTTTATCGAATGCCATTTGAATTTCCTAAAAGTTAATGCGTTACTTCGTTACGTTGGCGGTCAGGCAGCGGCAGCTTCGGAAGCGCCTGCGCCCTTCTTCTCGGCAACGGCTTTGATCACCACCGCCAAGCGTGAAATCGGCGACTGCATCAAGCCCAGCAACTGAGCCAGCAACACCTCTTTGGACGGGATCGAAGCAAGCGACGTCACGCCGGCTTTGTCCAACAGCTTTCCGCCATACACACCGGCCGTCACCACGAGTTTGTCGTTGGCTTTGGCAAAGTCACTCACGACTTTGGCCGCAGCCACAGCATCCTCGGAGAAGCCGTAAATCAAGGGGCCGGACATCTTGTCGGCAGCAACCTCAAACTTCGAACCGTTCACGGCCCGGCGCGCCAGCGTGTTCTTGAGAACATGCAGGTACACACCCTTGGCACGTGCTTCAGCACGCAGCTTGGTCATCTGCTCGACCGTGACACCCCTGTATTCAGCGAGCACGAGCGTCTGGGATTTGGCAACTTGTGTGCCCACTTCCTCGACGACGGCCGCTTTCTCAGCACGGTTAAGACCCAAGGTCATCTCCTTAAAAATTCGTCTTCAGGTTTCGCACCTTCTGACGTCCGTTCGGCGACCTCGCTTTTAGGAAACACACCGCCACCTACGTGGCCGGCATCTCATCCATCCGGCGGTTCACCATCTGCGTTGGCTGCCGCGCCTCACGGTTTGGCACTTAGGCAGCTTGACTGTCACACGAGGCGCAAGCCAAGCCACACCCACGGTCTTTGATAGCGCACTCTTACGGCCTTGCAGCCCCTGAGCGCTCCACCAATTCTTTGCGCACTCAGCTTTCAACAAAAGCTGAATGCGCCAAACTCAATTCATCACATCACTGCAACGCATCAAAGGCGCTGCGAGAGGTTTGCTGGCTAAGCGCACCGAGCGCAGGAACCGCAACGTACTGAGATGTACGTGAGGACGTGAGGATTCCAAGCTCGGAGCGACAACGCATGCAAACCTCGCAGTAGCCGCTGTTAAGCGTTAATCGTGCCGGTTTCAACACGCACACCAATCCCCATGGTCGAAGACACTGCCACCTTGCGCAGGTAGACGCCCTTGGACGCGCTGGGCTTGGCTTTTTGCAGTGCCTCGATCAGCGCCTGCAGATTCTGCTTGAGTGCAGGCACCTCAAAAGAGCGGCGACCGATGGTGGCATGCACGATGCCGGCTTTGTCCACACGGAACTGCACCTGGCCGGCCTTGGCATTCTTCACGGCCGTAGCCACGTCGGGCGTGACAGTACCTACCTTGGGGTTGGGCATCAGACCGCGCGGGCCAAGAATCTGGCCGAGTGTGCCGACCACGCGCATGGCGTCGGGCGATGCAATCACCACATCAAAGGGCATATCGCCTTTCTTGACACGCTCAGCCAGATCATCCATGCCGACGACATCTGCGCCCGCGGCCTTGGCCTCTTCAGCCTTGGCGCCTTGGGCGAACACGGCTACGCGCTTGGTTTTGCCAGTGCCGTTGGGCAGTACGACGGAGCCGCGCACCACTTGATCGGATTTCTTGGCATCGATGCCCAGCTGCACAGCCACGTCGATGGACTCATCAAACTTGGCGGTAGCGCACTCTTTGACGAGTTTGAGTGCGTCTTCACAAGCCAACAGTTTTTGACTGTCGCTCTTGTTGGCGATGGCGGCGAAACGCTTGGAAACTTTTGCCATGATTACTTCACCCCTTCCACAGTAATGCCCATGGAGCGGGCAGAGCCGGCGATGGTGCGCACTGCGGCATCCATATCGGCGGCGGTCAAATCCTTCATTTTGGTCTTGGCGATTTCCTCAAGCTGCGCGCGGGTAATCTTGCCCACCTTGTCGGTGTGTGGTTTGGACGAACCCTTTTCGAGTTTGAGGGCTTTCTTGATCAGCGTCGTTGCCGGCGGCGATTTCATCACGAAGGTGAAGCTCTTGTCCGCGAAGGCCGTGATGATCACGGGGATTGCGAGGCCCGGCTCAATACCCTGCGTTTGCGCGTTGAACGCCTTGCAGAACTCCATGATGTTCAGGCCGCGCTGACCGAGCGCGGGGCCGATGGGCGGCGACGGGTTTGCTTTGCCCGCCGGCACTTGCAGCTTGATATAGCCGACTATCTTCTTTGCCATGATTGGCTCCCCGGGTGCAAACGTATGAGCATCCTCATACTCCCCGATCTAAACTGCCTTAGCTGGTAATACTACAATCAGAGTAAGGCATATACCTCTGAAAGTATGCGCGTCAATCAAGTCTTTTCGACCTGATGGAACTCCAGATCAACCGGCGTGGCACGGCCAAATATTGTGACCGATACCGTCAGACGCGATTTCTCGTAGTTCACTGATTCGACGTTGCCGTTGAAATCAGTAAACGGTCCTTCTTTGACGCGCACCATCTCGCCCACCTCGAACAGCGTCTTGGGCTTGGGCTTGTCGGTGCCCTCTTGCATCTGCGCCATGATCTTGTCGACATCGGCTTGCGAAATCGGCACCGGGCGATTCTTCGCGCCGCCCACAAAGCCACTCACCTTGCTGGTGTGCTTGACTAGGTGCCAGGTCGCGTCGTCCATTTCCATCTCAACCAGCACATAGCCGGGGAAGAAACGGCGCTCCGAAATCGACTTCTGCCCACCCTTGACCTCGACCACCTCTTCGGTGGGCACGAGAATCTGACCGAACTTGTCTTGCATGCCCGAGCGTGAGATGCGCTCAGCCAAGTTGCGCTGCACGGCCTTTTCCATGCCAGAGTAAGCGTGCACCACATACCATTGTTTGTTGCTCATTGCCGCCTGCTCCATTTAGCGTGTCCCGCTCAATAGCAGGTCGTAAAGCACCCACTCGACCGTCTTGTCGGTGCCCCACAGGAAGATCGCCATGATCACTGCGAACAAAAACACGAAGCCCGTGGTCTGCATCGTCTCCTTGCGCGACGGCCATACCACTTTGCGCGTCTCGCGGGTGGATTCACGGAAAAACCCGATCAACTCACGCCCCGCCACGCTGGTGAAAAACACGCCGATACCAGCGGCAAACAAGCCGAGCATGGCGAGCACCCGCAGCCAGGCAGACTCTTTGCCAAGGAGGTAGAACGCGGCGATGCCCCCGATGATGAGCAATGCGGCCAGCGCCCAGCGCACCTTGTCGGCGGCGCTATTAACGGTTTCAACGGCTGGATTCGTCATATAAATCAATCAGTACGCGAGCGAACAAACCAAACACAACTGCAAACAACTCCGGTGGCAGGGGCGGAGGGAATCGAACCCCCAACCTACGGTTTTGGAGACCGTCGCTCTGCCAATTGAGCTACGCCCCTACCGGAAACCGTTTCAAACCGGTTCGGCACCTTGCATTGCCGGCACCATGAACCGTAACCATGAGCAGCGGCCGATTCATCATCATTTGCACGCTGCTTTTCAAGCGCATAAGGCCGAGCGGCAATCGCTCAGCCTTTGCTGCACTTTGCTGCATTTCGGCCGACCGGCATGCACCCTTGAGGCGCATCCAACCGCCGGCCTTCCGAGTTTTTTACTCGATGATCTTAGCCACCACGCCGGCGCCCACGGTGCGGCCGCCTTCGCGGATGGCAAAGCGCAGGC
>CAYSMM010000197.1:0-4943 GCA_964432095.1 uncultured Burkholderiaceae bacterium
CCAGGCTTCTTCGGTGTCATCGATGATGAAGTCGGTAATGCCATGCACCAGCGCATGCGACAGCCGCTCGTTCACACCGGTGTTACGCCATTCGTTCTTTTTACTTTCGTCCTTTGCTGAACCCTTGACCTGCTCGGCAATCTCCAGCAGCCGCTCCGTGGAGTCGGCCCGGCGATTGAGCACCACGTCTTCGACGCGCTCGCGCAGCACAGGCTCGATATCGTCGTACACACCAACCATGCCGGCGTTGACGATGCCCATGTCCATACCCGCCCGGATGGCGTGATACAGAAACACGGTGTGTATCGCTTCACGCACGGGCTCATTACCGCGGAACGAAAAGCTCACATTACTGACGCCACCGCTCACCTTGGCGCCCGGCAGGTGCTGCTTGATCCAGCGCGTGGCCTCGATAAAGTCCACTGCGTAGTTGTTGTGCTCTTCTATGCCGGTGGCAATGGCGAAGATGTTGGGGTCGAAAATGATATCTTCGGGTGCAAACCCCACCTCGCCCACCAGAATGCGGTAGGCGCGCTTGCAAATCTCTGTTTTACGGGCATAGGTGTCGGCCTGGCCCTGCTCATCAAACGCCATGACCACCGTCGCTGCGCCGTAGCGCTTGATCAAAGTGGCCTGGCGCCTGAACTCGGCCTCGCCCTCTTTCAAGGAGATGGAGTTGACGATGCCTTTACCTTGAATGCACTTGAGGCCGGCCTCGATGACACTCCACTTACTGCTATCTATCATCACCGGCACACGGGCGATATCGGGCTCGCTGGCGATGAGGTTCAAAAAACGCACCATCGCCGCCTGGCTGTCGAGCATGGCCTCGTCCATGTTCACGTCAATGATCTGCGCGCCGTTTTCCACCTGCTGGCGCGCCACGGCCAGAGCTTCCTCAAACTGGCCGTTCAGAATCATCCGAGCAAAGGCCTTGGAACCGGTGACATTGGTGCGCTCGCCGATATTGACGAACAGCGAGCCGTGGCCGATCTTGAGCGGCTCCAGGCCTGACAGCAACATGGATTGAACGGTTGGCGATTGTGATTGCGATAGCGTCATGCACGACTCCGGATAAGCGGCATGAGCGTGGTTGAGCAGTCGAAATCTGATCTCAAGCCTGGTCTACGCCGCGAGATCGGCGCAGATCGCAACGCTCCTTGAGAAAACTGCGATATATCAACTAGATTTTAGTGCAACATTACGGCATGGAACGCGATTCATCCCTCCCACCTGCGCACGACTCAGGTTTTCTCGATAAGGCCATGGCCGCATGGCAGTTGATGCGCGTACCCGACAACTCGATTCTGCGCACGCACCCCGAGGCTGCTGCCAGCGCCGCCCAGATGCTGGCCGCACCCACGGCACTCGGCGGCCTCAACCTGCTGGACGCACGCCGTGTGGTGGCCTACATGAAGGCCGTATCGGCACAGAGCGGAGAGCCCTTGATGCGTGAGGGCGAAGCCCGCGACACCGGCTTTATGCTGCTGATATTGCAAGGGGAAGCGACCGTAGAGAACCTGGTGGTCAGCCGCATACAGCCGCTGGTGATGACGGTGCTGGGGCCCGGCTCGCTGGTCGGTGAGCTGGGTTTGATCGACGGGCAGCCGCGTTCGGCATCCTGCATCGCATCGAGCGACGTACTGGCTGCATCGTTGTCACGCCAGGCACTCAGCCTGATATTGGAAGATTACCCGTCGCTCGGCGCACCACTGCTGCTGTGTATCGCGCAACGCCTGGCTACGCGGCTGCGCGAAACGAACGCCAAGCTCAAGTCGTATGCGCAACTGGTGCAGACCATGCAGGAAGAGCTGCACTTTCAAATCGTCAAGGCCGTAGCGGCAACGCCACCTAAGACACCCTAATACACCAATAAGTATCAGGCATTTGCTGGTATTCAGTATTGAATCAGCATTTATATAGAGCCTGCAGTATTAGTTAAATTGAGTATCGCGGCACGTGAATCATATTCAGGCGGCCTCTTTGTAGAACACTGGCTTGCGTGGCGCAAGCGGTACCACGGTGTCGTGAATTGCGCCGATATGCGCGGGCGTGGTGCCGCAGCAGCCGCCGACGATGTTCACCAACCCCTGCTCGGCAAATTCATGCAGCAAGCGTGAGGTGACTTCCGGCGTTTCATCGAAGCCGGTGTCGCTCATGGGGTTGGGCAAGCCGGCGTTGGGGTAGCAACTGATGAAAGTTTCAGGCGCGGCCTTGCTCAACTCCTGAATGTAAGGCCGCATCAATGCAGCGCCCAATGCGCAGTTGAGGCCCACAGCCAAGGGTTCGGCATGGCGCACGCTGTGCCAGAACGCGGTGACGGTTTGGCCGCTCAGGATGCGGCCCGATGCATCGGTCACCGTACCGCTGATGATGACCGGCAAGCGCTCGCCGCTCGCGGCAAAGAACTCATCAATCGCAAACAGCGCGGCCTTGGCATTGAGCGTGTCGAAAATGGTCTCGACCAGCAGCACGTCTGCGCCCCCTTCAACCAAGCCCTCAACCTGCTCGTAGTACGCGGCGCGCAATTCGTCGAAACTGGTGTTGCGTGCACCAGGGTCGTTTACATCAGGGCTGATGCTGGCCGTCTTGGGTGTGGGGCCGAGCGCGCCGCACACGAACCGCGGCTTGTCGGGAGTGCTGAACTTGTCGCAAGCTTCGCGTGCTATACGTGCCGCGGCCTCGTTCATCTCGCGCGACAGATGCGCCATGTCGTAGTCGGCCTGAGCCACCGACGTCGCACCAAAGGTGTTAGTCTCGATCAGGTCTGCACCTGCATCGAGGTAGCCCTCGTGAATGTCGCGGATCACATCGGGCCGCGTCAGGTTGAGCAGCTCGTTGTTGCCCTTCACGTCCTTGGCGTGATCTTTGAATCTTTCGCCACGGTATTGCGCTTCGTCAAGTCTGAAGCGCTGAATCATCGTGCCCATCGCTCCGTCCAGCACCAAAATGCGCTCGCGCAGCAGTTGCGGCAGCACCTGAGCACGGGTGTAGGCAGGGGAGGGTTTACGGCGTATTGGCGATGTCACGCAGTTATTGTAGGCGGTAGAAGCGTCTGTGCTGCGCTACGTGGTTATATGTAAATAGCAATTTCTTCGTTCCATTCACGCGCATGCAACGGCACAGTGCTGGCATGCAACACCTGACCCCGCGCCAAGCCCAAGACTTTTTGAATACACATCGCGACGCGGTGCTGCTCGATGTTCGCTTCATCGAGGAGCTCGTGGCCACGGGTACGCCGGCACGCGCGCTGCATTTGCCGTTTGAGAGCATCTGTGGCGAGTCGAATCCGCATTTTGTGCACTCACTGCTCGCGCAGGTGCCGCGAACCAAGCCGGTGCTACTGATTTGCCGTAGCGGCAAACGCACACTCGACGCCGCACAGGTGCTGGAATCTCTGGGCTACAGGCATGTGATCAACGTGCTGCATGGCGTGGAGGGCGACCCCGACGCCAGCGGTGTGCGTGGCCGTATCAATGGCTGGCTGGCCGATGGCCTGCCGGTGCGCGCCGTGGCGGCAAAGGCAGCACAAATGGTTGCAGCCAGCGTCACGTAGCGCGGCTAGCATGGCACGATGCCTGCTCAACACAAGACATCGTGACCACACCTAAATCGAAACTCATCAATCGCATCGGGCTGGTGCGGCTTTGCAAGCTCGGCTGGTGTCACTGGCAACGCCAGCGCACGCTGCGCGCCCGCGCCGAGCGCGATGCGCGCGACCTGCACGATTCACGCGAATCACCACCAGCCGTCACCGCAACTGCACCTGCCCTGGTGCTGCCAGCGGCTTCAGCGCATGAATCACCCGAGCCCGCACCGTACCCATTGCACACTGCCTTGCTGTTGCAAGGCGGCGGCTCGCATGGCGCGTTCACCTGGGGCGTACTGCACCAATTGTTGGAGGACGAAGCGTTTGACTGGGGCTGCGTCAAGGCGGTGGCCGGCACTAGCGCGGGTGCGATGAACGCCGCGGTACTGAGTTGCGGCTTCGCACAAGGTGGGCGAGAGGGCGCGAAGCAGGCGCTTGCCGCGTTCTGGAAGGACGTGAGCGCCAACGGCAGCGCGGAGAACAACCCGTTTTCACCGCGCTTCATGCGCCAGGCCGCGCCGGCGATGTGGGACTGGTGGTCACACGCCATAAAGCAGTTTTCGCCTTATCAGGTGAACCCTCTCAACCTCAACCCTTTGAGGGACGTGCTCGATGCGCATGTGAACTTCACGACACTCAGACAATTTGAAGCCTGGGAGTTGATGATTTGTGCGACCCACCTGCGCACCGGGTTGCCGCGCTACTTTGGCAATCAGGATTTGACGATGGATGCGCTGCTTGCCTCAGCCTGCCTGCCGATGGTGTTTCAGGCGGTGGAGGTGGGCGGCCATGCCTATTGGGACGGCGGCTACAGCGCCAACCCGCCGCTGGCGCCGTTCATTGAGCGCGGAATGTTTGACGAGCTGGTGCTGGTGCGCATCAATGTGTCGCAACGCAAAGAACGGCCCACGAGCGCGGCCGACATCATGACCCGTGCCAGCGAAATCTCATTCAGCGCGTCGCTTAATGCCGAGCTGCGCATGCTCGACTCGCTGACACAACTTGCGCATGCACGCAAGGCCAATGCTTTACTCTCAGCGCTGCCCAGCGTCGAAGTGATCGCAGCTGATGACGCGCTTCAAGCCTTTGATGCTGAGAGCAAGATGGACACTGACTGGGAATTTCTCAACCAGTTGCACAACATCGGCCGCAAGGCAGCAAAGAGCTGGTTGAAGCAACGATATAAGCTTCTGACTTAATACTGCTATTTGTATATAAGCTTTGCTGGTATTATTTAATGAGTTCGTTGGTATATACTGCAATTAGTAATAGCAGAAGATCAGAATGCTTTGATCGTATGTTGCAGACCAATTGAACCACTTACGGGCTGCTTCATACTATAACGATTGGCTAC
>CAYSMM010000198.1:0-4090 GCA_964432095.1 uncultured Burkholderiaceae bacterium
TGCGGTGTCGTTCACTACTTTGAGGAACGGCACCACGCCCTGAGACTTGCCATTGGTGCCCTTGATGTGACTGCCCAACGCGCGAACCCGGGTCCAGTCATTGCCCAAGCCGCCTGCAAACTTGGACAACAGTGCGTTTTCTTTGATGGCTTCGTAAATACCGTCCAAATCGTCCGGTACGGTAGTGAGATAGCAGCTCGACAGCTGCGAACGCAGCGTGCCGCTATTGAACAGCGTCGGCGTAGAGCTCATGAAATCGAATGTGGACAGCACTTGATAGAACTCGATCGCGCGCGCTTCGCGGTCGATCTCATTCAATGCCAACCCCATGGCCACGCGCATGAAAAATGCCTGCGGCAACTCGATGCGTACGTCGCGCACATGCAGGAAGTAACGGTCGTACAGGGTCTGCAGGCCAAGGTAATCAAACTGCAAGTCGCGCGATGCGTCCAGCGCCTCGCCCAGCTTACGCATGTCGAACTGCATTAACCGCTCATCCAGCAGTTCAGCGTCAACGCCGCGCTTGATGAATTGCGGGAAGTACTCAGGGTATGCAGCCTGCATGTCGCCCTGATCCACCTCGCGGCCCAAAACCTCCTTGCGGATCGTGTGCAGTAACAAGCGTGCCGTGGCTTGCGCATAGCCCGGATCCTTTTCGATCAAGGTGCGCGCAGCAAGGATGAGGGACTTGTACACCTCGTCGATCGGTACGCCGTCGTACAGGTTGCGCACAGCTTCGGTAACAATTGGGGCTGGTTTCACGTCCACCCCAAGGCCATGGCAGGCAGCCGCCACAATCGCCTGCAGGTGTGCCATATCCAAGGGCGTGCGCTTGTCACCGTCGGTGACGTGCATATCAGCACTGGCGGCTGGCTTGACGGCAGATTGCTTGGCGCGCTCCTGCGCGCGCTTTTCACGATAAAGCACATACGCACGTGCTACCTCGTGATAGCCGCCGCGCATCAGCGCCAGCTCGACATGATCTTGCACGTCTTCGATATGAAACGTGCCGCCCGCGGGACGGCTACGCATCAGCGCACGCACCACGCCTTGCGTCAGTTGCTCCACGCTGTCTCGCACGCTGGCCGATGCCGCGCCTTGCGTGCCGTGAACCGCCAGGAATGCTTTGGTAACAGCCACAGAAATTTTGCCGGGCTCAAACGCTACGACCGCTCCGTTACGGCGAATAATCTTGTAGTCGGAATACGCGTTTGGGGATGTATCGGTGGTCGCCGCCCCTGAAACCGCAAATGCACCGGCTGAGCCCGGATTTTGCGCTGAGATGTACTGCATCTTTTCTCCCAAAACTTTGCTGCAAGCACGCCCATCAACACAGTGATGGACATGAAAAACCTGATATGAAGCGATAGCCGGCAGAAAACTCCCTACCGAACCGCTTTTTGATCTGCACACTATAGGTAGCGTCTGTAGATGCGTCAAGAACTAAGTATAGTGCAGTGGCCTGCGCAAACGCATCCTAGGGTTTACAAGCAAAACTTCACGTTCGGTCGTATTTGTTGGCAAGTCTGTGGGCAAGCTGTGTGGCGAATGTGGGTTGAGTAGATACTCTCGCGGCGGGCTGCATGCCCAGTACGCAAGATCATGTGAAGACTGTGGAATTTACCCTGCAACCGGAGGTGCGGCAGTATCGAAGGTTTTGAGGTTCGGATTAGCGCGCTCGAGTGCCGTCCAATCAAAACCATCACCCGGATCACTCTTTCGGCCTGGCGCGATGTACCGGTGGCTGGCGATGGCACGCAAGGAATATTGCTGCAAAAGCGCCTGTAAGAGTGCGTTCAGCGTGTCGTACTGGGCCGGATGGAACTGTCCGCCTTCTAAGCCTTCCAGTTCAATGCCGATCGAGAAATCGTTGCATCGCTCACGGCCCTCAAAACAGGATACGCCTGCATGCCAGGCACGGTCATCGCAACTCACGAATTGAATCAATTCGCCAGCGCGACGCACGAAGAAGTGCGAGGAGACGTGCACGCCACGTAATTGATCGAAGTATGGATGCGCGTTGTAATCTAGCTGGTTGAGAAAGAATCGCTGTACCGCGTCACCAGCAAACTTCCCCGGCGGCAGGCTGATGCTATGGACGACAACCAGATCAACCTCGCAACCAACTGGCCGTGCATCGAAGTTGGGAGAGGGGCAATGGCTTGCGAAGCGGTACCAGCCCTTGCGAAACAACGGCTCGTAGCTGACAGCGGGGTCAGGAGCCTGGGCTGTCGTCATCTCGAATGCCGAGCCGCGCCATGCGATATCGAATTTGTCGTAGCGTCAAACCCAGCATTTGCGCAGCTGCAGTCCGGTTGTAGTGCGTCTTCTCAAGCGCACGTTCAAGCAAGTCGCGCTCAACGCTGTCGATGTACACGCCAAGATCACTAGGCAGAAAGTCGCGCTCTTTAGGTGCCGTACTGCCGGAGTCGCCGTGCGGCATAGTGTCCACGGTGTTGAACGCCAAATCAGCAGCGCGAATCGTGTCGCCGATCGTGAGTGCGGCAGCACGCTGCAACAAATTCTCTAACTCTCGGACATTGCCAGGAAAGCTGTATTTCTGCAGCGACTGCAAGGCGTCATCGGCCAGCACGCACTGCCGCCCCATTTCTTGCGACATCCGGTCCAGCACGTGATTGGCGAGCACCGCAATGTCGGACTGCCGCTCGCGCAGCGGCGGCACCGGTAGCTCAATGACGTTGAGTCGGTAATACAAATCCTGGCGGAAGCCGCCCTGCTCGACCATGCGCCCGAGGTTTTGATGCGTAGCACTCACCACTCGAACATCCACGGGCTGCTCATTGGCCTCGCCCAGCATGCGCACCCTCCGTTCTTGCAACGCCCGCAGAAGTTTGGCCTGCATCTGCAGTGGCAGCTCGGCAACCTCGTCGAGGAACAGGGTGCCGCCTGCCGCGGCTTGAAAAAAACCCTCACGGTCGGCAACCGCGCCGGTAAATGCCCCTTTGCGATAACCGAAGAACTCCGCTTCGAGTAGTTCAGACGGTATCGCACCGCAGTTGACTGCGACAAATGGCCCCGATGTACGCGCACTTAGCTCATGTACCGAGCGTGCAATCAACTCCTTGCCGGTGCCCGACTCGCCACGGATCAATACTGGCGCCATGCTGGGCGCCACGCGCTTGATGAAGTCACGCAGTCTCACCATCGCAGGCGACGACCCGATCAACCGGGCCATGGCTTTGCTTTGTGCAGGTAAGGACGATGTCGAGACGCTGTTGGTTTGCTGCGCCGGCTCTTGCAGTGCGGACTTCACCACCAGGCGAAGTTGGCGCACGTCAACAGGTTTGCTCAGGTAGTCAAATGCGCCGACTTTGAGCGCCTCAACCGCATTCTCGGCACTGCCATAAGCCGTAGCAACGATCACGCGCTCGCTACGCTGCGCGGCTTGGAGTTGGCGCAGGATGTCCAGCCCTGTTCCGTCGGGCAGCCGCATATCGACGATCAGGGCACGGTACTGCTGCGCCGACAAAGCGGTCATGGCTTCGGCAACGCTGCCTACGGCGTCGCACGCATAGCCCTCGTGCACGAGCGACAGGACGTACAGCTCACGCAGATCGGGCTCGTCATCAACAATGAGAATATCGCTGGTCGCTTTCATGTTCGGATACCGAGTCTATCGCCAAGCAATGCATCCGACAACGGAATGACCAGTGCGAACTCGCCGTGTCCGTCAGCCAGCACGCGATATTCGAGCGTCGACCGGTTCTGCGAACACAGCTCTTTGCAGATGTACAGCCCCAAGCCGGTACCGCGGCTCTCACCGGAGACGAAAGGCTCGAAAATCTGTGTACGTAACGGCTCGGCGATCACCGGCCCATCGTTGCTCACCGCCAGCTCCACCACGGGACCTTGGTTGCGCGTCATCACGCGGATTGAGCCCGGCTTGCCACTGGCATAACGTACAGCGTTGTCGTATAGGTTGTTAATGATGCGCCGCAGGTGATCAGCATGGAAATCTACCACTGGGTCGCCGCTGTCCAGCACTGTTGCCAGCACACTGGGGGTACGGCCAAGTGCTAGCTGCTCAGCCGCCCATTCGTCGAAAACGTAAAACGGCCGGTCTTCGACA
>CAYSMM010000198.1:4100-4941 GCA_964432095.1 uncultured Burkholderiaceae bacterium
GAGCCAGGCATGCAAGTCCAGCCGCGCGGAGTGGCTTCTGTCGCGGGACCCAAGCAATAGCACGTCCTGCACGGTTTCGTTGATTCGATTCACATTGGTCGCAATCATGGCCGGCAGGCGGCCAGCGTTTTCGGGCATGCGCTCGCTGATCAGTTCCGCAGCCTGCGAGATTGCCGATAGCGGATTGCGGATGTCATGCGCGATGCCGGCTACAAGACGCCCCATCGCAGCCAGCTTTGCCTCATGCACCTGCGCGTCGATTCTACGGGCATCGCGCAGAAACACGACCACAGCATCTTCACCGGCGGCCTGCGTGACTCGGCACTGTATCTGCGCCTCGTGCGAGCGACCCTTGCGGCTCCAGCGTACGCGTGCCTCCGTCTGTGCCCGCTGGCTGAGCGCCATCTGCACTAGCTGGGTAATCGGCGCTAGTTCCTGCCGGGCAGACAGCGATGCGGGCAAGGCGCGCTCGCTCAAGCCCAGCATTCGCAGCGCAGCGGGGTTGGCCGTCTCGACGCGCATTTCCTTGTCGGCCACGAACACGCCGTCGTCTAACTCCTTGAGTGCAAGATCATTCACCGCTTCAAAGCGGCGCATCGCCCGCTCGGCACTCTTGCGCTCCTTCTCCTGTTGATGCAGTCGCGTCGCAAGTTGCTGAGTCAGCATGCCGACGGATAGCAAGCCTAAGCTGGTCAGCACGGTGTACAACAACGAAGGTTGCTGTTGAATTCCACCCGCGGCTTGCGCCGCCGACAGCAAGGATAAGTAGCACGCCACAGACAATGCCACCAGTACGGCCAGCGTACCCGAGCCCAGCACAGCAGCCTCGATGACCGGCCAG
>CAYSMM010000199.1:0-4932 GCA_964432095.1 uncultured Burkholderiaceae bacterium
GACGCTTGCAGCCACGCTCACGCCCAACGGCTCGTCAGACTACGACTTGTACGTGTACAACTCCAGCGGCCGGTTGATTACCTCCAGCACCAATGGCACCGGCGCCGTGGATACTGCATCCGTCACCAACAGTGGCAGTTCAGCCACCACGGTTTACGTACGGGTGCGCTACTACAGCGGCACTACGGGCTCATCGGGCACATACACCCTCGGGTTGAACTGGTAAGAAGCCGGGCTTTCGGCGCGTGATGCAGTATTCGCATCATGCGCGAGAGCAATTGATCAATACAGGCAAACTTAGGCAAGCAAAAAGGGGCGGTCATACCGCCCCTTTTTCTTGGGTTCTTTGGGTTGATCGCGATCGCAAGTCACTTACGGTTTGCGTGAACGCACCGCCCACCAGAACAGCGCCGCCGCGGTCAGCAAAATGGCAAGGAATACGCCAAGCCACGACAGGGTTTCATCATCCACGAGCCAGGAGCTGGATGGGGTGGAGGGCGCTTGGCCAGCCACAGGCCGCTCAATCGCAAAGGGTTGTGCAGCAGCCGCTCCCGCCTCTTGCGGCTTGCTGCCCGCATGAGTGGACTGATCCGTGGCAAGCGGGCTCACCCCTGCGGTATTGGCGCGTGCGCTGTTGACATCCAGAAAACGCGGCAGGCTCGCGTCCTGTTTGGGGTTGAACTGCCAGTACACATCTCCGCCAGAACCTGCCGAAGCAAGGCTGACGTCGCCCAGTTCCACGTCGGCATTGATCTGCCGCCGGTCACGCGGGCGTTGCACGCTGGCAGGCACACCATTGGCGTCCAGTGTCATCTGCATTAACTCGGTGCGCTCATCCGACTCGATCAGCACACCCAGCACGATAGCGCCGCTGGGCTGACGGTACAACGCCACGGCACGCGCGTCTGCCGCAATGTCATGCAGCATCATCCAGCCCTGCTGGCCGTACTGCGTGTCCAGCCCGCCGTCGGCACGCCAGCGCGACAGCACCGCCATCTCACCGCCGACCGTCTTGACGCTGCCGGCCAGCAAAAGCGCGCCACTGTCGAGCGCAACGACATCGAACACGCCCGCCTCACTCGCACCGATCATATTGACGCTGCGGCCGCTGCCCGCAAGGCTTACGTCAGGCTGCCCGTTGGGCTGCAGGCGCAGTAAGGCCCAACCCTCGCCGCTTGGGGTATCGGTATTGCCCACCACGAGGATGCGGCCGCGCGCATCCATCGTGATGCTTGCAGGCCGAAGCTGATCGGTGCCCAGTTTCACGGGCACGCGGCCGTCGCGGCCGAACGCGGCATCGCGCGCGCCTCCAGGCGCGAGCCGCTCAACCGCATAGCCGCCGCCTGCGCCAGATGCGACCGGCACCACTCTCACCACGCCACCCTCGGCAGTGCGCCAGGCCAGTTGCCCCGCTACTGCTGGCGTGGCTGCCATGAGCACCGTACTCAGCAGTGCAGCAGCGAGCATGCGAATGGTGGCTGAATTGAAATGGTAAGGAATGCGCATCACGTAAACAGTGGCTTTGTGTTCGCTGAATGCTACACCCAGCGCTGTTAAGCTAATGCTACCGTTGAGCGTGTTGGGTGCGCTGCGGCATAATCCAGTCACTGATAGTTACCGGAGTACACCCCTTGGACTGTTCCCCTAGTTGCGGAATCATCTGAAGCCCGTTAAGCCAGTATGGCATGCCGGGCACTCAGCCAACCACCGCATGAGTCAACCTGGCGAGACTGGCTCCCACCTTGGTGTTGAGCACTCGCCCCAAAAGTACATAGGCGAGTAAGGATGCTCAACGTCTTTACATTGAATCAGGGCCGACTTTTTCAGGCCGAAATTGAAAGCCAGGACCAGCTCTACGAGCTGCCGCTGGAGCAGATCATTTGGGTGGACGCCGAGGCACCCACCACCGAAGAGCTGCACTGGATGCAGCAGCGTTTTTCGCTGGTGATTCCCGAGAGCGTGTTCGACGAGGACATCGAGGAATCGGCGCGCTTTTATGAAGAAGACGACGGTGCGCTGCATATCCGCTCGGACTTCTTGATCGAAGACGAGGACAAGCCCCGCAATATTCGTGTGGCGTTCATCCTGTTCAACAAAGTCCTGTTTTCGGTTCACACCGAAGATTTACCCGTATTTCGCCTGTTGCGCCTGCGCGCCAGGCGCATACCGGCGCTGATCGAGAACGCTAAGGACGTGCTGCTTGCACTGTATTCCACCGATGCCGAATACAGCGCTGATGCGCTCGAAGGCGTGTACGACGACCTCGAGGCTGTCAGTCAGCGCGTGCTCAAGCAAGATTTCAGCGACGCCGACGCAGCGGAGGCGCTCGCCGCTATTGCCAAAGAGGAAGACTTGAACGGCCGTATCCGCCGCAACGTCATGGACACCCGCCGCGCCGTGAGCTTCATGATGCGTGCGCGCATGCTCAACAACGAGCAGTTTGAAGAGGCACGACAGATTCTGCGCGACCTTGATTCGCTGGACGGCCATACGCAGTTCCTATTTGACAAAATCAATTTCTTGATGGATGCCACCACTGGCTTCATCAATATCAACCAGAACAAGATCGTGAAGATCTTCTCGGTGGCCACCGCCGTATTCCTGCCGCCCACGCTAATTGCAAGCATCTATGGCATGAACTTCAAGAGCGGGTTTCCCGAGCTGGAGTGGCGCTTCGGTTACCCGTTTGCGCTCGCACTCATGGTAGCCAGCGCCGTGCTGCCGCTGCTGTACTTTCGCAAGCGCGGTTGGCTGAAGTAAGCAGCGCGGGCGAACAGCCTGCCCCGTTACCATCCTGATTGGTATTGTTTGAACTTTTTACTCAACAGAGTAAATGTCACTTAATTAAATACTATAAACCAGTAAAGCATTAATACTCATTTAAGTATATGCAAGCGTTGGAAGACTCTTCATCACAGCGCAGAGCTTGAGCAACGTTGGGACGAATTGCAATCGCCCTGTACCAGCACAGTTGGCAAAGTCCAGCAGCATCGAATGCTTGCTCACCTGAAGCCTTGACCCGCCTCCAAGGACGCTGCGAGAAGCCGTGCCAGTGGTCTGCTAATCCTTATGGCTTTGACCTGCTTGACAAATGCGAATCATTCGCATTACATTAGTTACATCAAACTGCCTGGAGACGGTTATGAAATCCATCCCTCAACTGCGCGTACCCAAGCCCCAGAGCCCGGGTGTATCGGCAAGGCCAGTGCAGCACCGGGTCAGCGACACAACCTTGCACGCCAATCGCGACTCGATGAGCGCCAGCGCAAGCCCGGTGTGGGACACGCCTACGTTGATGCGCGGCGGCCGTGAAGCATTGATTTTGTTTGAAGGCCGGCAATACCGACTGCGCATTACCTCCAACAACAAACTCATCATGACGGCCTGACCATAGCAGCAAGCACCGGGGACATTAATTCAGGCCAACGCACGCCTCACATCGCCAGCAAGTCAGTAAGGTCTAAAGCCGAGCCGGCTACCGCCAGCCTCCCACACAACCCGCCCGCCGCAACGGGCACTAGGACGCTGGATATGCCGCAACTGAACAAGTACTCTTCATCCACAAAATCCCGTTTGTCGTTGTTGTTGACCGCCTTGCTCGCAGCTCATGGCGTGAACACGCGCGCGCAAACGAGCGACACCTCCCAACCTTCGGCCCAATTGGCCGTAACACCGCAAAGCCGCATCGTCGTAACGGGCACGCGCACCGAGCGGGACTACAGCAGCGTGCCGGCTCAGATCACATCCATCACCGAGGAGGATATCGAGCGCAAACGGATCGACGATATTCGCGAGCTGGTTCGAGAAGAGCCTGCAATCACCGTGCGCCGCCAGCCCGCACGGTTTACTGCAGCGGGTAGTGGAACGGGGCGAGACGCCAACAGCGGTTTCAACGTTCGAGGCATAGACGGCAACCGGGTGCTGATTCAGATCGACGGCATTCGTGTGCCCAATGCGTTTTCCTTTGGGGCGACGAATATCGGGCGTGGCGACTACATCGACACTGCGGGTTTGAGCCGCGTCGAGATCCTGCGTGGCCCGGCATCGGCGCTTTACGGCTCCGACGGCTTGGCGGGTGCCGTATCGTTCTTCACGGCAAACCCCCAAGACCTGCTGCGCCGCACCGGCGGTGAGGGCTACGGCTCCATCGCAACGAGCTATAACCAAGAGGACAAGAGCAAAAGCGGCACGCTGGCAGTTGCGGGCCGTACCGGCCCGGTTGAGATCATGGCCATCGTGACCGAGCGGCGCGCCAGTGAGCTCGACAACTTTGGCACCGTTGGCGGCGAGGGAGTGGCGCGCACGCAAGCCAACCCGCAGGAGGTGCAGTCCTCCTCACTGCTTGCCAAATGGGTGTACCGCTTCGATGCCAATAACCGCGTGACCGTTACGCTGGACGGGCTCGACAGCAACACGGACACCGAAGCCCTCACGGCGCGTGGCCCAATTTCGTTTTCATCCGCGCGCGCTGTGGATGTGGACGCCACCGACAGCGTGGAACGTAAGCGCGCCTCGATCCAGCACAGCGCCAGGCAACTGTCCTGGGGGTTCGCGTCCAGTCTGGACTGGGCCATCTACGGCCAGGACGCCAAGACACGGCAGTTGACCCATGAATTGCGAAACAACGGTCAGTTGCGCGTGCGCGATCAGCTGTATGCAGAGCGCGTACTCGGCCTGAACACCCAACTCACCAAGCGGTTCGGCGACGCAGTCACGCATCGCCTGACCTATGGTGTCGATGCCGCGTGGAGTACGTTTACAGGAAACAGCGATGGAACGCTCCCTCCATTTGGTGAACGATTTCCGTTGAAGCGATTCCCAGATACCGACTACAACCTCGTCGGCGCGTTCATTCAAGACGAGATTGGTTTTTCCGATGACCGCGTGCTCATCATCCCGGCCATCCGGTATGACCGCTACAGCCTCAAGCCT
>CAYSMM010000200.1:0-4929 GCA_964432095.1 uncultured Burkholderiaceae bacterium
TGCTCTGGATATGAATCCGACTCCCGAAAGCGCCCACCATGTGCGCCTGCTTGATACCGTTGGGCTCTTTGTCAGTAATCTGGTTGATGAGCGTGAACACTGTTTGCTCGATGAACTCGATCAATGCTTCGAACATCTGCGCCTTGCTGGCAAAGTGCCTGTACAGCGCGGCTTCGCTCACGTCGAGCTTGGCGGCCAGCGCAGCGGTGGTGACTTTTTCGCCATTGGGCTCTTCAAGCATGCCGGCCAGGGTTTGCAGAATCTGTACCCGGCGCTCGCCGGGCTTGGGGCGTTTGCGGCCGGTGCTGGAATTGTCTTGCGGGCTGAGGGTGTCAGCGGTTACTTCGGCCTGGGAGTTCATGGCATGCGGGTCAGTTCTCGAATACACCGGATTTTCGCATACACGTATGAGGGCCTGCCTGCGCGGCGGGTTTTGCCCCCTTTGCCCTTGGCCCATTGCGAGTAGCGCGTCATCAGCGCGGTTTTCATTTTGAGGGATCGCGCCGCTTTCAAGTGGCCGAGGGTGTCTTCAATCAACACCGCTTGCGAAGGCCGCACGCGCAGGCTTGCGCACAGCATGCGCATCATGCGTGTGTCGGGCTTGGGACGAAAGGCACCATTGAATCGCATGTCGTTAAAGCACACGACGCTGTCAAACAAATGCGCCAGGCCGATATGCCTAAGCACGCGCGTGGTGTAGCTGCGCTGCGCATTGGTCAGCAACACCTTACGGCCGGGCAGGCGATGCACGGCGTCCCAGTCCGCGCTGTGCCAGTCCAGCAGTTGCTCCAGCGCATCGTCGTGCTGCACATAGTCGTGAAACTCATCCAGTGAAATGCCGTGCTCTTTGTACAAACCAAAGCCAGTGGTGCCGTGCTTCAAGAACAGCTCACGCCTGCGCGCCACCGCCTCGTCGCGCGTAAGCGCAAAGCGTTGCTCGATGAAGCGGTGCATGGCCTCGTACTGCCGCGGGAAGATGTGCTTACTTGCGTGGTGTAAGGTGTCGTCCAGGTCGAACAGCCAAAGGCGGGGCGACGAAAAGCGTGACTTGTGATCCGTAATCGGCGATCGTTTGCTCATGCGTGAGATGTTCGCATAGTCAACACTTGCGCAGCGGGCGCCGCGCCGTGCGCCGAGTTGCAAGCTGCGACCCGCTGGGAAACCGCCGCGCAGCAGCGGTCATCTGGAAACTGCTGAAGAAGATTGGCGAGTGGTTGCAAGGCAAGGAACGGGCGCCCGCAAACAACCGGAACGTACTCAAACGTACGTGAGGATTGTGCGCGGGCTGTGACGCTGCATTGCACCCGCGCAGCCACTTATTCAGCGTTTCCCTAGTGAGAACGAATCATCGTGCCATACGCTTGGTCGGTGAGTATCTCCAGCAACATCGCATGTGGCACGCGGCCGTCCACGATGTGCACGGCATTGACGCCGCTTTTGGCAGCATCCAGCGCACCCGCGATTTTCGGAATCATGCCGCCGGAGATGGTGCCATCGGCGATCAGGTCATCGATCTGCCGCGCCGTGAGCTCGGCCAGCAGCTGGCCCTGCTTGTCGAGTACGCCCTTGATGTTGGTCAGCAGCACGAGCTTCTCGGCTTTCAGCACTTCGGCCAGCTTACCTGCCACGAGATCGGCGTTGATGTTGTAGCTTTCATTGTGTTCGCCCACACCGATGGGAGAAATCACCGGGATGAACTGATCGTCCTGCAAAGCCTTGAGCACCGCCGGATCGATCGCCTCAATCTCGCCCACCTGCCCCATGTCGTGTTCAACGTCGGGGTTCTTCTGATCTTTCATCATCAGCTTGCGTGCGCGTAGCAACCCGCCATCGCGTCCCGTGAGGCCGACGGCCTTGCCGCCCGCAGCATTGATGAGGCCCACGATATCTTGCTGCACCTCGCCGCCGAGCACCCACTCCACCACCTCCATGGTTTCTTCGTCCGTTACGCGCATGCCCTGGATGAACTGGCCCTTCTTGCCGATTTTGTCCAGCGCCTTGTCGATCTGCGGGCCTCCGCCATGCACCACGATCGGGTTCATACCCACGAGTTTGAGCAGCACCACGTCTTCGGCAAAGTCGGCCTGAAGTGCAGGGTCGGTCATCGCGTTGCCGCCGTACTTGATCACCAGCGTCTTGCCGTGAAACTTACGGATGTAAGGCAGCGCCTGCGCCAGGATTTCGGCTTTGGTGCGCGGTGCGATGTTCAGCAACTCCGCTTGAATGTCGGCGGGCGTTTCGTGCATGGTGTGTTTTCGCGGGAAGGGTTGAATTGATGGCGGCATTTTAGGTCGCCTGAACTGTGCCAGGGAACTCTTTACTGCGACCCGCCTCTCAATATAATCATGTACATGAGTCGCCGCATCGCTGTCTTCGTTGCGCTGTTTGCCGCCGCACTGTTGCCAGTGCGTGGTTTCGCCGCACCCATTGCAGCGGCCATCATGGCCGATTGCCCTCAAATGGCGGCCATGGCTCAGATACATGCCACATCAAGCGTGGTTGCCGACTCAGCCTCGCCGTGTGAACATTGCAACGACGCGAGCGATACTGTCAGCAATTCTCACCCTGGTCACGATACTGCGCTTAAGGCCATGAGCTTGCCCACATGCGACCAAGCATGCAGTCTGTGCACGCTGGCCTGTGGTGTTGTGGTGCTCGATGCTGCGCCGCATGCACAACCCGTTTTTGCCTCTGCTTTGGCCGCTGCTGGCCATACTTGCGAATCCTTCGCCAGCGCCGAGCGGCACTTGGCCTTCAAACCGCCTATTTTCTGCGCCTGACACCCAAGTTGCGTCTGCAATTTGGCAAACGCTTTTGTCATTGCTTACGCGTGCCTGCGGGTGCATGTAAGCCGTACCTTACTCGTCAGGAGCTGTAATTGAAACTAAGAATGTCTAGCCGTACTGCGCTTTGTATCGCAGTCACCTGCATAGGTGTAGCCCACGCTGCCCCCGTGGGCTTTGCCGACAGCGTGATGACCATGGGTGAGTTGTCGCGCGATTGGAAGGAGGCCGATCTCATGTACTCCTTTACTGCGCGTGATGCAATTGCCGTAGGCGTGATTGATGCAAGCATAGATTCACCCCGCGGCATAAAGACCTATCGCATTGCCTCTGCACACTACAACCGCCTGCTGCAACGCTGGAATCTCCCCGACTCACAGGCCAACCTGTATATACAACTCGGCCCTGGCGCTGCGCGCGGCAATCACATCGATGGCACGGAGACACTACTGCTACCCGGCGTGCAGTTTGACTATGAAACCCGTCGCGTGTACTTTGCCGTCAAGGGCCATTTGTACAAAGGTGAAAGCTTCACCGGCAACACGCGCAGCCTGAGCGCAGGCTTCTCGTTTTACGCCACCGAGTACGACCAGGTACAGCCGTGGCTGATCGTCGAGGCCAGGCGCATGGGCGGCGCGTTCAAAAGCACGGGCATTGATACGGAGATCACGCCCTACCTGCGCTTGATCCACAGGCGCTTGTTCGTCGAGGCCGGACTGACGCTGGACAAGCCGAGCGACAAGCAGTTTCGCTTGAACTTTCGCTACACGTTTTGACCTATCCGTTTGAATTTACTTTTCTTCTTTCACATATTTTGGAGATCAACATGAACCGCATTGCAACTCAACTCATCACCGCCACCGTGCTTGGCTGTGCAGTGTTCGCCGCACAGGCCGCCACCTCGGTGAAGGCCACCGTCAATGGCATGGTGTGCGCATTTTGCGCACAGGGCATTGAAAAGCGCATGACCAAACTGCCGGCCACCAAAGCTGTGTTCGTCAGCCTGGACAACAAGGTGGTGGCCATCGAAGCCAAAGACGGGCAGAGCCTCGACGAAAAGCTGATCGCCAGCGAAATCAAAGAGGCTGGCTACGACGTGGTGAAAATCGAAACCGTGCAGCAGTCGGTGGCCGACATCAAGGCGGCCGTGACCAAGAAATAAGGCTGTCCCACCATGAGCAACGATACGCTGCAGGCCACCGATGACGGCGTGTCCACACAGCGCAGCAGCGCTATCATGTCGTGGCTGTCGCTGTTCACCAGCAGCGGCACCTTGATTTGCTGCGCGATACCTGCGCTGCTTGTGACGATTGGCGCCGGCGCGGCGCTGTCATCACTGGTCAGCGCTGTGCCGCAGATCGTGTGGCTGTCTGAGCACAAGGCGTGGGTGTTCGGTGTTGCTGGGGGGATGCTGGCCGTAGCCGGCGCGCTGCAGTGGCGCAACCGCACCGCACCCTGCCCGGTTGACCCCGCTCTGCGTGACGCCTGCCTGCGCACGCGTAAGCTGTCGCTGCGCATGTACTGGTTGAGCGTGGCTATCTTCACCATCGGCGTATGGTTTGCATTCGTGCAGCCCCTGCTGATGTGAAGCTTGCGAGGAATCGCTCACATGTGCCGCTTGCGCTGGATGACACTGGGGCTGTCTGTACTGCCCTTGGCATGCGGCTGCGAAGATTGCCCCAATAGTCTGGCGTGCCTGGTGATCGCGGCGGTGCTCAGTGCCGCCGCGTTTTACGGCGCGTCGCTGCTGCGCGAGTTGTGGCTGTTGAGTAAGCTGCCGCATTGATCTACAACTTGCCAAGCGGCCATTGCAATGATGTTACGCAACAATATGCTAATACTGCATTGTGTATACAGCATTTACCGGTATTTATTAAAGTAATAATAACAATATAGATACAACAGTATCGAAACTATGTATGAATTAGTGCGCCAAGGGTAAACGCGCACAAAACGCGAGGATCGGTGATAATGCGGGCTTGGCGCGATTTGCGCGCCGAAGAGTTCATCGTCGTCTGACCTTTCCGGTTCGTCTTGCACATTCACCGGGTTCGCTGGTTGGCTTGCGATGCCACCGCCAAAGGCGGTTCAACCAGCAGTGCCAGCGCTCAACATTTGCGCAGCACAGCACGAACACTGGAAAGTG
>CAYSMM010000201.1:0-4924 GCA_964432095.1 uncultured Burkholderiaceae bacterium
AATCGCGAGTACGTAGCGCTCCTGGCTTTCATTGCACCACACCTCTTTGGGGCTCAGGCCCGACTCTTCCAGCGGCACAGCATCGAGTTTGAAGTGTGCGCCACGGCCTGCGTCGTTTACTAATTCTGGAAAGGCGTTGGACAGTCCGCCCGCGCCAACGTCGTGAATGGCAAGTATCGGGTTGTGCTCGCGCATGGCAGCGCATGCAGTGATCACCTCTTGCGCGCGCCGCTCAATTTCAGGGTTACCGCGTTGCACCGAGTCAAAGTCCAGTTGGGCGCTGTTGGCACCGCCTGCAAGGCTGGACGCGGCGCCTCCGCCCAGGCCAATGCGCATGCCCGGCCCGCCCAGTTGCACCAGCAACGTACCAGCGGGGTACTGAACTTTGTGCGTCAACTCATCGGCAATGGTGCCCATGCCACCGGCAATCATGATGGGCTTGTGATAGCCCCAACGGCTGCCCGCTGTGTGCTGCTCGTAGCTGCGAAAGTAGCCGCACAGATTGGGGCGACCAAACTCGTTATTGAACGCCGCGCCGCCCAGCGGCCCTTCGATCATGATCTGCAGCGCGCTGGCCATATGAGTGGGTTTGCCAGCTGCGCCCTGCTCCCACGGCTCAGCCATGCCTGGCAGGTGCAGGTGAGAAACGCTGAAGCCTGTGAGCCCGGCCTTGGGACGCGATCCGCGGCCAGTAGCGCCTTCGTCGCGGATCTCACCACCCGCGCCTGTGGACGCTCCCGGGAAAGGTGAAATCGCGGTCGGGTGGTTGTGTGTCTCCACTTTCATCAGCACATGAGAGGTTTGATACTCCTTTTTGTATATGCCGTTGTCTGGTCGTTGGGCATAGTTTTCAGCTTGATACCCCCGCATGATGGCTGCGTTATCGGAGTACGCCACCACCGTGCCCTGGGGTGAGCGTTCGTGCGTGTTCTTGATCATCTCGAACATGCTGCGCTCTTGCGGCACACCATCAATCTTGAATTCGGCGTTGAAGATTTTGTGCCGGCAGTGCTCGCTGTTAGCCTGGGCAAACATCATCAGCTCGACGTCGGTGGGGTTGCGGCCCAGTTGGGTGAAGCTTTCGACAAGGTAGTCGATCTCGTCGTCCGACAGTGCCAGGCCCTGCTCTGCGTTTGCGTGTTCAATTGCCTTACGGCCCAGGCCGAGCAAATCGACATGTACCAGCGGCTGTGCTGCCAGTTGCGTGAACAATCGCTCGCCCTCGTAGCGTGATGCGAACACGGTCTCGGTCATGCGGTCGTGCAGCACTGCCGCACACGCAGCAAGCGTTGCCGTGTCCAGCGTTTTTCGGCCCAGCAGTGCTTTGCGAGTACTGAGTTGATACTCGATGCCGCGCTCCACGCGCCTGACGGGTAAGGCACAGTTACGCGCAATGTCGCTGGCCTTACTGGCCCAGGGCGACACGGTGCCCAGGCGCGGCGCGACCACCAGCACGGCTTGTGCCTCGGCTGGCTGCACAGCCACAGGCGCTGCGTCGAGCAAATCGCACAACTTGTGGGCATGATCGGCATGCAAAGGAGTCGGGCTTGAGACCCAGTAAACGAATCGCGCTTGAAGGGTTTCGAGCTCGGGGGCGTTTTGTTTGAGTTGGGCGAGCAACTGCTCGCGGCGAAAGGCAGGCAGTGCTTGCTGGTGAGCAGCGCCTTCAAACAGAGTGATGTGCATCGAAAGCTCAATTAGGCAGGGTTGAGGCCTGTCACTGTCACAGTGGCGCAAGCGCTGTCGTGCAGCAGGCTGGGCGCATAAAGCATGGATTATAGAAACCCCACATCCTGGGCTGGCCCTGCTGCCCGCAGTACTGCACGCGGGTGAGATAATCCGCCCATGGGAATTACCTACAAATCGGCTGCCGACATCGAGCGCATGCGCGTTGCGGGCCGCCTTGCCAGCGAGGTGCTGGACTTCCTCACGCCGCACGTCAAGGCCGGCATCACCACACGAGAGATCGACCGTCTGGCGGCCGAGTGCATGAAGGCGCAGGGCTCCACCTCAGCCACACTCGGCTATCAACCCGCTGGCTACCCGGCCTTTCCTGCGTCGCTGTGTACCTCGGTCAACCACGTGGTGTGCCACGGCATCCCCGGTGACAAGCCGCTGAAAAACGGCGACATCGTCAACATCGACGTGACCGTCATCAAGGATGGCTGGTACGGCGACACCAGCCGCATGTTCGTGATCGGCGAGGGTTCCATCGCTGCACGGCGCCTGTGCCAGATCACCTATGAGGCCATGTGGTTGGGCATCAGCAAGGTCAAGCCGGGTGCGCGGCTGGGTGACATCGGCCATGCCATTCAAACCTTCGCCGAGAAAAACGGCTACAGCGTGGTGCGTGAGTTCTGCGGCCACGGCATAGGTGAAAAGTTTCACGAAGAGCCGCAAGTGCTGCACTACGGCCGCCCTGGTACGCTGGAGGAGTTGAAGCCCGGCATGGTGTTCACCATAGAGCCCATGATCAACGCCGGCCGCAAGGAGATCAAAGAGCTGCCCGATGGCTGGACCATCGTGACGAAGGATCACTCGCTGTCTGCGCAGTGGGAGCACACGATTCACGTCACTGAAGCCGGCTACGAGGTGCTGACCTTGTCTGAAGGCGCACCCAAGCCCCCCTCATTCGTCGTATGAATGTGACGGCTGCGCTTGAGGTCAAGAGCCGCTGGCGCTCTGGCCGCAATGCGTTGTTCGAGCGCTTTACCGCTCATCCCCAGGTTCGGCCCCTGCTCACCGGGCTTCGTGTGCTGGCTGACGACTGCCTCAAGCAACTGCTGCAGCAATGCCACATTCCAGCAGACTACTGCCTCGTCGCCGTAGGCGGATATGGCCGCGGTGAACTGTTTCCTCACTCTGACGTGGACGTGCTGCTGCTGGCGCCGCGCCCGCTAGACGAGATGGACGAGAGCGGGCGCACCGCAATTGAAGGCTTCGTCACTGCGTGCTGGGATGCGGGGCTCGAGATCGGTTTTTCGGTTCGCACAGTTGAAGAATGCGCGCAAGAGGCGGCAAAAGACATCACTATTCAGACCGCCTTACTGGAGGCTCGCCGCGTTGCAGGCAACAGCCGTTTGTTTCAGCACTTTCAGTCGGCCTATGGCCGTGTGCTCGATCCGCAAAGTTTTTTTCAGGCCAAGCACCTGGAGATGCAACAGCGGCATACTCGCTTTGAAAACACACCCTACGCGCTTGAGCCCAACTGCAAGGAAAGCCCTGGCGGTTTGCGTGACCTGCATTTTCTCCTGTGGTCGGCTAGCGCATGCGGCATGGGTAACAGTTGGGAGGCCATGTCACAACGCGGCCTACTCACAAAGTTCGAGCTGCAACAGCTCAAGGCCAATGAGAACCTGCTCAAACTCATTCGTATCCGCCTTCACCTGGCCGCTGGTCGGCGAGAAGACCGGCTCGTGTTCGACTTGCAAACCGCCTTGGCGCAAAGCTTTGGCTACACCGCCGTGCAGGCTGCGCAGCAAAATAAACGCCAGAGCGAGTTGCTCATGCGCCGCTACTACTGGGCGGCAAAAGCAGTCACGCAGCTCAACCAGATCGTGCGGCTCAACATCGAAGAGCGCCTGTTCCCGCAAACCGACGTGACGGTGCGACCCATCGACAAGTGGTTCGGCGAGAAGGCCGGTATGCTGGAGGTGCTGAACGACACCTTGTTCCAGCGCGATCCGCAAGCCATACTACAGGCCTTTCATACGCTGCAACTCACACCCGGTGTGACCGGCCTGTCCGCGCGCACGTTACGCGCGTTGTACAACGCGCGGCGCGCGATGGATAGCAAGTTTCGCAATGATCCTCACAACCGCGCAACCTTTCTCAAGATTCTGCAACATGGATCGGGTCTCACGCGTGTCATGGGACTACTCAATCAAACCTCGGTACTGGGCCGTTACCTCTGGGTGTTTCGGCGCATCGTAGGGCAGATGCAACATGACCTGTTTCATGTGTACACGGTCGATCAGCATATTTTGATGGTGCTGCGCAACGTACGCCGCTTTGCCATCCTAGAACATGCGCATGAGTACCCGTTGTGCAGCCAGTTGTTCGCACAGTTCGAACGACCCTGGGTGC
Source organism: uncultured Burkholderiaceae bacterium (assembly GCA_964432095.1). Taxonomy (GTDB): domain Bacteria; phylum Pseudomonadota; class Gammaproteobacteria; order Burkholderiales; family Burkholderiaceae_C; genus CAYSMM01. The sequence continues at coordinate 4,087 of CAYSMM010000201.1, forward strand.
TGTACATCGCAGCGCTGTTTCATGACATTGCAAAGGGCCGTGGCGGCGACCACTCCGAGCTGGGCGAGCAGGAGGCGCGACGCTTTTGCCGTATGCACGGTGTGAGCAAAGAGGACACTCAGCTCATCGAGTTTTTAGTAGCCGAGCATTTGCAGATGTCGCGCATTGCACAGAAAGAGGACTTGAGCGATCCCGAAGTCATTCGCAATTTTGCGCAGCGCGTGGGCAGCGAGCGTTACCTTACCGCGCTTTACCTGCTGACGGTCGCCGACATTCGCGGCACCAGCCCCAAGGTGTGGAACGCCTGGAAGGGCAAGCTGCTGGAAGATTTATATCGACTCACGCTACGCGTGCTCGGCGGTCACGAGCCCAACCCCAAGTCTGAACTCGAAAGCCGCCAGCAGGAGACGCTGCACAAACTCGCACTGCATGCGATGGACGCCGACGCGCATCTACCGCTGTGGAAGACGCTCGATGTGCGCTACTTTCTGCGTCATGACGCAAGCGACATCGCGTGGCACACCCGCCAGCTTTACGACAAAGCCGACACAGCACAGCCGGTAGTGCGTGCGAGGCTTGCGCCCATTGGCGAAGGCTTGCAAGTACTGGTGTACGCCAAGGATGCTCCAGATTTGTTCGCGCGCATCTGCGGCTACTTCGACAGCAAGAATTTCAGCATTCTCGACGCAAAAATTCACACTACGCAGTCAGGCTATGCACTCGACACCTTTCTCGTAGTGCAGCCCAATCTTGCTGAGCATTACCGCGAGTTCACTTCCATGGTCGAAGCACAGTTGAGCGAGGTGCTGATCAAGCAACTGCCGCTGCCCGAAGGCTA
>CAYSMM010000202.1:0-3130 GCA_964432095.1 uncultured Burkholderiaceae bacterium
GCCGGTCGCATCCACCGTGATGGCGCGCTCAAGCCACGCGGTAGTGGGGCCCCCCGTGCCAGTGGCGGCGCTGGCTGTTACTGGCTGCGGGGGCGCAAGAAAAAACCGCCGATCAGCCCCTTGTCGTCGTAGGCGATCACCAGGTTGACCGGAGACTTCTCGAACTCGCAGGCATGTGTGATGACGCGAAAATTGTCTTTGTCTTCGCTCGTGTGCGAAGCGCAGCTCTTGAGCGCGCCGATCTGCGCGCTGATTTCCTGCCATGCCTGCGCGAAGCTCTTGCCCTGCATGGCGCCTTTCATGTTGGCGTTGAAGGTGGCCTCCACCGCGGCCGCGTCGTTTTTCTGCAGCGCGCTGATCGCAGCCTTGGCCTTGGGCAGTACAGCCGACTCTGGCAAGGCCTGCGAGTGCACTGCACCTGCGGCCAGCATCAGGCCCGTGGCAATAGCGATGGCGCGGAGGGTGGGTAAGTGCAACATGATGGCTCCTTCGAAAAGCTGATCTGCATGTTAAGCGCGCGGTGCGCGCGTAATGCTATCTGTGCGACGAGGGCTTGTCACAGCCGATGAGCGCCCTGCTGGCGCGACGAGCAAGGTTATCGATGGCTATTGATCTACACTTATACTGCACTGTGTAATCAGTTTTCACTGCTCTTCTAATGTGCAGTGATAGGTGTATACAGGCAGAAGTAATATATGCGGCAGCGCTTTGTCTTACTTCGTACGCCGGTTGGGGCATTTGTCTTTCACGCAATGCGCGTACAGCGCAAGCGTATGCTCCTGCAGCTTGAAGCCGCGCTCTTTGGCTACGACCTGCTGGCGCTGCTCGATCTGCGGGTCGTAAAACTCGTCGACTTTTCCACAGTCCAGGCACACCAGGTGGTCATGATGCTCGCCTTCGTCCAGTTCGAAGATCGCTTTGCCTTCGTCGAAGTGGCTGCGCTTCAGAATGCCGGCGTCGGCAAACTGCTGCAGCACACGGTACACCGTCGCAAGCCCGATGTCGCTGTTCTCTGACAGCAAAACCTTGTACACATCCTCGGCCGCCATGTGCCGCTGTTTGGCCGACTGAAACACCTCCAGTATCTTCAGTCGCGGTAATGTGGCCTTCAGGCCGCTGGCCTTGAGATCTTGCGAGTTGGGCATGGCGGTTCCTCGAGCGGGTCAAAAAGTGTGCTTGGGTACAATGCCCCGATCATAGTCAATGCACCGGGCCGCGGTAAGCGCGCGCGGTTTGCAAGGGGTAGTTTGTGAATCGTGGACTGATGTTGCGCGTGGCTGCCGTAGCCGTTTGCGCTCTGACGGTGGCCGCTTGTTCGCCGCTGCGCACCGTAGCCGAGGCGGTGACGCCGTACCGCATCGATATATTGCAGGGCAATGTGGTGACGCGCGATCAGGCTGCGCTGCTCAAGCCCGGCATGTCGCAGGAGCAGGTGCGTGCCATTCTGGGCACGCCGCTTCTGACCAGCGCCTTTCATGCCGAGCGCTGGGACTACGTGTTTTACCTCAAGCCGGGCAACCGCGAAGTGCAGCAGCGCCGCTTTACGGTGTTTTTCGGCAAGGACGGACGCATGCTGCGCACAGAAGGCGATGCGCTGCTGACCGAAGAGCAGTTCGTGGCGCGGCTGGACAAACTGCGCAAGGGCGAGCGTGACACAGCAGGCGATGAACCCGCTGCGGCGGCGGCCCCGGCACCCGCACCTGCGCCGGCACCAGCCCCAGCTCCGGCTCCGGCTCCAGTTGCCGCTGCGCCCGTACCTGCACCGGCAACCGCTGCTACACCCCCCACGCCAACACCCCTGCCTGCACAGTCCAGCACGCCTGCACCCGGCGTTGCTACCGCGCAGCCGGTAGAGCAGAACCTCGCGGCCATGGAGCGCGAAATCATCGCCACGCTTGAAGGCTGGCGCAATGCTTGGGCCAGCCGCAACGTAACGCAGTACCTGGCTTACTACACGCCGGATTTCAAAGCCGATACTGCCAGCCGCGCCGACTGGGAAAAACAGCGCCGTGAGCGCATTGGAGCGGCCAAATCTATCCGTATCGATTTGTCCGACGTGAAAGTGCTCATCACTGCGCCTGACGTAGCGCGCGTGGGCATGACGCAGCGCTACGTGTCCGACACGCTCGACCAGTCCGGCTCCAAATCGCTGTATCTCGTCAGGCGCGAGGGCAAGTGGCTGATCGAGCGTGAAGTGTTTTTGCCCAAGCAATGATGACCATGATGAGCAACCGCGCGCCCAAGCTTGCGATAGCCGTTGCCGGCGCGTCAGGCCGTATGGGCCGTATGCTCGTGGAGGCGGTGCTCGACTCCGCTGACTGCGCCTTAAGTGGCGCGCTCGACTTGGCATCAGCCAGCGCAATCGGGCAGGACGCCGGCGCTTTCCTCGGCAAAACCACCGGCGTGAAGGTGACCGCATCCATCGACGATGGCTTGCGCGGTGCCCAGGTGCTGATCGACTTTACACGGCCCGAGGGCACGCTTGCGCATGTGCACGCATGCATGCGCCACGGCGTGAAAATGGTCATTGGCACCACCGGCTTTGACGCCGCGGGCCGGCAGCAGATTGCGCAGGCGGCCGAGCGTGTGGCCATCGTCATGGCCCCCAACATGAGCGTGGGCGTCAATGTCACGCTCAAGCTGCTGGAACAAGCGGCGCGTAATCTGCGCGAAGGCTACGATATCGAGATCATCGAGGCGCATCACAAGCACAAGGTGGATGCGCCCTCGGGCACGGCACTGAAAATGGGCGAGGTGATTGCTGCGGCGCAGGGTACGCAGCTCGCAAGCCGTGCGGTGTATGCGCGTGAAGGTCACACCGGCGAGCGCCGAGGGGGAAGCATCGGCTTTGCCACCGTGCGGGGCGGCGACATCGTGGGCGATCACACCGTGCTGTTTGCCGGCACCGGCGAGCGCATCGAGATCACGCACAAATCCTCTAGCCGCATGGGCTACGCGCTCGGCAGCTTGCGCGCGGCGCGGTTTTTGGCGGGCAAGCAAAATGGCTTGTTCGATATGTTCGACGTACTCGGCTTGGCGTAAACGCCGCGCCTGTGCGCAAAACAAGGGCAATGCACGCATGAGTTCACTCTCGAGTTTCTGGTCGCAAACCGACGCGGTCGGCCGTTTC
>CAYSMM010000202.1:3140-4901 GCA_964432095.1 uncultured Burkholderiaceae bacterium
CGTTTCGTGGCCTACCTGCTGCTGGCCATGTCGCTGGCCAGTTGGTTTTTGATTTTCTGGAAGTCCGGCGTGTTGTTCGGCGCGTCGCGCAGGTTTCACGCTGCACGCAATGCGTTCTGGCAGCAAGGCGCCATTGAAGACGGACACAAATCGGCGCAGGCCATCGAGCCACAAGGCGGTGCCGCGGCCCTGGTGCAGGCCGCGCTCGGCGCGCGCGGCATCGAACACGGGCTTGCAGCGCGCAAGCCGCTCGGTGACCGTCTGACAGCCGCGCTGCGTGACACGCTCAACCGCATCAGCGCCAGGCTCAACTTCGGCCAGGTGCTGCTGGCCAGCATCGGCAGCACCGCCCCCTTCGTAGGGCTGTTCGGTACGGTGTGGGGCATTTATCACGCGCTGGCCAGCATCAGTGGCGCTGGGCAGTTGAACATCGAGAAAGTGGCCGGCCCGGTGGGCGAGGCGCTGATCATGACGGCTGCAGGCCTGGCCGTTGCGATTCCTGCTGTGCTGGCCTACAACATCTTCGGCAAAGTGATTCGTGCGATCGAGGTGGAGCTTGAGGGGTTTGCGCACGACGTGCGTGCGCTGCTGATGGCTGACGGTGAGCGGTGATGCCAGTTGTGCAGGCAGCAGCGTAATGATCGGCTTGGCGGTGATTTATTCCTGATCTATTTCTAATACTCATTAATGTACATAGTCATCACTGCATTATGGTAGTGCAGTAAATGATATTTACAGTGGTGAGTATATATCTTTTGGAGCATGTGCAGTGAGCATGGGGCGATTGGAGCGCAGCGAAAGCAAAGGTCCGATGAGCGACATCAACATGACGCCGCTCATCGACGTGATGCTTGTGCTGCTGGTCATCTTCATCGTCACTGCGCCGCTGCTTGCAAGCCGTATTCAGCTCGAGCTGCCCAAAGCCGATGCGGGCGCGGTGCCCGCGCCACCCCAGCATCTGGCGGTGTCCATCAAGGCGGATGGTTCCCTGTTCCTGAGAGACGACAAGCTCAACCTCGCTGCGCTTGCACAGCACTTTGCCAAGGCTGCACAAGGCAACAAGGACACAGAGGTTCACTTACGTGCCGACACCGCCGTGCCCTATGGCACCGTGGCGCAAGTCATGGCTGCCGCCCAGAAGGCGGGCCTCACTCGCATCGGCTTCATTACCGACCCCGCCGGCCTTGAGCTGCAAGGCAACGGTCCCGCTGCTGCACGCTAGCGCGACTGCAAATGCACAGCTGCATATATGCATATGCACCTGCGCGTATACGCAAGAGAGTTCCGCACAGATACATTAGCAGCGCTAACACTGGGCGATAAGGTTTCAGTTGCGAACGTTCGCAGCGGATGAGGTTCTACCCACCATGTGCCGTATTTGACGGTACATGAATGAAATAACGAACTTCTCGCAACATCTGAAAGGTCTGAACATGAAACTCTCGCGTATTGCCTCTATTTCTGCTGTCGTTACCTTGGCTGCTTTGGGCAGCGCTGCCTATGCGGGCGGCGGTGATGTGAACTACCCCGCCAACGTGGCACAACCTGCTGCTGCGCAAAGCGTACAACTGTCCGGCGATCTCGATGGCCGCCTGTACAGCGAATCGGGCACGGTAGATACCGTCATCGCCAGCAAGAAAGCCCCGGCTGCAAACGTGGCTTCCAACGAAGCGCAAGTGTTTGTATCGCAAGACCTGCATGTGCTCTACACACGCGGCTAAGTTGTTACCCGCCTTGCAACGGGCGGAAAAACGACAAAGG
>CAYSMM010000203.1:0-4819 GCA_964432095.1 uncultured Burkholderiaceae bacterium
TTCCCTCCCGACATGGCGCGAGTAGAGACCAGTGTCAACCGCTTGAACAATCAAACGCTGGTGCATACGTTTGAACAGGAATGGGGCCGACAGTGACGGTCTGCGTCTCATGAAGCGGCGCGGTTTTTTAACCTCCGCAGGCGCAACGAGTTTGCTGGCAGCCTGCGACTGGAAGGCACTCTCCGCACAACGTGGTATTACCGGCGGCTTCGTCGGCACCAATCATGAGCGCGGTCACCTGCTGCGCAGCGGCGCTGCCATTGCCACACCGAAAGAACAAATCAAAACGACCGTCGCCATTATCGGCGCTGGTGTGGCTGGCCTTGCCGTTGCGCGGCAGTTACGCAAGGCAGGTATCGACGACTACGTGATTTTCGACCTCGAGGACGAAGCGGGCGGTAACAGCCGTGGCCATGTGATGGAGGGCATCAATTGCCCGCTGGGCGCGCATTACCTACCCTTGCCCGGACGGCAAGCTCATGACGTGCGCGAGTTACTGCAAGAGCTCAAACTACTTGAACTGCGCAGCGGCATTGATCGCTATGACGAGCGTCACCTATGCCACAGCCCGCAGGAGCGGCTGCTGATCCGCCAAACCTGGCAAGATGGCTTATTGCCCACGCACGAGCAAAGCCAAACCACGCTAGACGAGTACGCACGCTTTGCAGACCGTGTGCGCAACATTGCTACCCGCGCGCCGTTTGCAGTACCCACGGCTTTGGCAGCAAGCTCTGACTTGCACACTATGCTTGATGCCGAATACTTTGGCCCATGGTTGAAGCGCGAGGGCTTTGAGTCAGAATCCCTGTTGTGGTATCTCGACTACTGCTGCCGCGACGACTATGGCGCTGGCTTGAGCGAGGTGTCTGCCTGGGCAGGAATCCACTACTTCGCGAGCCGCCATGGCTTTGATGCGCCCCGCGCATCGAGCGCAAGAGAGACACGCGACACTGAAGGCGGCGTGCTCACTTGGCCACAGGGTAATGGCTGGCTCACGCAACAGCTTGCCGCACCCCACGCACAGCAGCTTCGCACCGGCGCTTTGGTACAACGTATAGAAACACAAAAATCATTTGTACTCATTGATGTATATAGTCATTACAGCAAATATTTAAACACATACAAGGCTGAACATGCAGTAGTATGCACTCCTTTGTTCATTGCTCAGCGCTTGTTGCAGGATTCACTTGGTCGCGTCCCGGCTGTCAAGCATGCGGCCTCGGCGCTTCGCTACGCACCATGGTTGGTGGCTAATGTGTACGTACCAGAGCCACTGGGCGAGTGGCCGGGCACCCCGCGGTCATGGGACAACGTCATGATGTCCAGCGGGCAGTACAGCCTGGGCTATGTCGATGCCATGCATCAGAGCATGCGGCCCACACCGGCGTCGCAAGGGCCAACCGTTCTCACGCTTTACATGGCATTCGGCACCGATGCCGCACAACGCCGCAGGCTGTATGAGCAGCCATGGAAGCATTGGGTTGATGTCACATTGAATGAGCTGTCGCGCGCGCACACGCATATTCGCCAGCATGCGCGGCGTGTGGACGTAATGCGTTATGGGCACGCGATGGTCGTGCCCACGCCCGGCTTGCAGCATAACGCTGCGCTGCACGCGCTGCGCAAACCGCAGGGTCGGCTGCACTTCGCACACAGTGACCTGGCCGGTTACTCCGTATTTGAAGAGGCATTTCACTTCGGAAGCGTTGCCGGGCGGCGAGTAGCGCAACTCGTCAAGGGAGCGGCATAATCGGCGCGTGAGACACAACATCTAGCCCGCATGAAAAACAGCGATCGTTACCGGGGCTGGCTCGGTTTTGGTTGCGGCGTCACATCGCTGCGCGATATGAGCCTACACCGAAGCCCTCGCAGGAGAATTCAATGAGACTCGCAGGAAAAACAGCGATCGTTACCGGGGCTGGCTCGGTTTTGGTTGCGGCGTCACATCGCTGCGCGATATGAGCCTACACCGAAGCCCTCGCAGGAGAATTCAATGAGACTCGCAGGAAAAACAGCGATCGTTACCGGGGCTGGCTCGGGCTTTGGCGCGGGCATTGCACAAACGTTTGCGCGTGAGAGCGCCAAGGTTGTTTTAGCCGATATCAATATCGATGCAGCAGCGGCTGTGTCCTCACAGATCACGCAAGCAGGCGGTTATGCCGTTGCTGTCAGGTGCGATGTATCCAAGGCCGCGGACTGGGGGATGCTGATGCGCGAAGCACTCGCCAAATTCGGAGTAGTGCATATCGTAGTCAACAATGCGGGCACCACTCACAAGAACCAGCCTATGCTCAATGTGGACGAGGCCGAGTTTGATCGTGTGTATGCCGTCAACGTCAAAAGCATTTACCTGAGCGCGATGCAGTTCGTGCCCTACTTTCGCGAGAATGGCGGTGGCGTATTCATCAACATCGCATCGACCGCCGGCGTGCGGCCGCGGCCAGGCTTGACTTGGTACAACGGCAGCAAGGGCGCGGTCATCATCACCAGCAAATCGATGGCTGCAGAGCTTGGGCCCAGCAAAATTCGCGTGAACTGTGTCAACCCGGTGATCGGTGAAAGCGCCATGACTCACTTGTTCATGGGTATGGACGATACGCCTGAGAACCGTGCAAAGTTCACCGCAGGTATCCCACTCGGCCGCTTCTCGCGCCCTCAGGATGTAGCCAATGCCTGCCTTTATCTCGCGAGCGACGAGGCCGAGTTCATCACCGGCGCATGTCTGGAGGTCGATGGCGGGCGCTGTGTGTAACGGCGTTCAGCAAATATGAGTAATCGCGCTGATGTTGATGCGATCCCGCTGACTCAGGCATTGTGCTTCTGGCTCAAACTCGGCTTCATCAGTTTTGGCGGGCCTGCAGGGCAAATCGCCATCATGCACCGCGAACTGGTAGAAGAGCGCCGCTGGATCAGTGAAGGCCGCTTTGTGCACGCGCTCAATTACTGCATGCTGCTGCCGGGGCCGGAGGCCCAGCAACTAGCCACTTACCTGGGCTGGCTCATGCATCGAACCTGGGGCGGCATCGCGGCGGGCCTGCTGTTCGTGCTGCCATCGTTGCTGATTTTGATACTGCTATCGGCACTGTACGTGGCATACGGCCAAACTGCTTCGATGCAAGGGGCGCTGTATGGCGTGAAGCCAGCCGTGGTGGTGCTGGTGCTCACGGCTGTATGGCGCCTGTCCAGGGCAACGCTCAAGTCGCCACTGTTCATCATCATCGCGGGCCTGGCGTTCGCGGCCATCCTGTTGCAGATGCCGTTTCCGGCGGTGATTGGCGCAGCAGCACTGGCGGGTTTTGCAGCGCAAGGCCTGGCTCCGCATTGGGTTGGTGACGCGGCTACAGCGCATCACGAGGCTAGCACAACACTAAATACTACAGTAAGTACTAGATCTATATCTAACAAAGAATACCGGATAAATGATGATACTCCATATTCTATGCCTACTCGTGTAACACTCGGTAGGACATTGTTCATCACAGTGCTTGGCATTGCAATGCTCGCAGGCGGCTGGCTTGCGTTGCGGGCGTTGAAAGGGGGCAGCCCGTTGGAGGAGATGGCGCGCTTCTTCGCGCAGGCCGCGCTCGTCACCTTTGGTGGCGCCTATGCCGTGCTGCCCTACGTCACACAAGCTGCCGTGGAAGAGCATCAATGGCTGACTGCCGCGCAGATGATGGACGGCTTGGCTCTGGGTGAAACTACGCCGGGTCCGCTGATCATGATCGTGGCGTTCGTCGGCTACCTCGGCGCGGTCAAGCATGCCGCCCTGCCCGACCCCCTGCTTGCAGGTATTGCGGGCGCCTGCGTTGCGACCTTCTTCACTTTCCTACCTTCGTTCATCTTCATCTTAGCGGGTGCACCGTGGATCGAGCACACCCGCACCCAGCCAAGGCTGTATGCACCCCTCAAGGCGATATCGGCCGCGGTTGTGGGAGTGATGGTGAGCCTGCTGCTGTACTTTGGCCGGCATGTGTTCTGGCCGGCAGGCACGCCGGGCAGCATCGTCAGCAGCATCGAATGGGGCGCGCTAGGGATTGCAGTAGTGGCTGCGGTGCTGACGTTGCGCTATCACGTAGGGGTGCTTGCGATGATTGCGGTGTGCGCCATCCTGGGCGCATGCTACAGTTTTGTTGCTAGCTGAAACTGCATCTCTTGCCCCTATCCAACCCGTGGCCGATCGCACCATTGCTATCGTTGACTACCGCTACAAGGTACACCACGTACCGCTGGGGGCTACGCCTATGGCTGCAAACGGTTTGCTCAGTGACAAACGAGGGCGCCCGCTGCGCGACTTGCGCATCAGCGTCACCGACCGCTGCAACTTTCGCTGCACCTATTGCATGCCTAAAGAGGTGTTCGACAGTCATTATCAGTACCTGCCGCAAGGTGCATTACTGTCGTTCGAGGAGATCACCCGGCTGGCAAAAATCTTCACCGCTCACGGCGTGCAAAAGCTGCGCTTGACTGGTGGCGAACCGCTGCTGCGCAAGAACATTGAGCAGCTGGTTGAGATGCTGTCAGCGCTGCGTACGGCTGGCGGCGATGAACTCGACATCACTCTTACCACCAATGCTTCGCTGCTTGCACGCAAGGCGCAGGCGCTGAAAGACGCGGGCTTGAAGCGTGTCACAGTCAGTCTGGATGCACTGGACGACGCTGTGTTCCGCGCCATGAACGACGTGGACTTTCCCGTTGCCGAAGTTCTCAAAGGCATAGAGACGGCTATCCACGCAGGGCTGGCACCTCTGAAGGTGAACATGGTGGTCAAGCGCGGTACGAATGACCAGGAAGCGCTCCCCATGGCACGCTTTTTTCGCAG
>CAYSMM010000204.1:0-4799 GCA_964432095.1 uncultured Burkholderiaceae bacterium
AACGAACAAGAGAATACGTTTCATCGCGTGACACCTCTTAAAGTGAGTCTGCAAGCTGCAACATGGGACTAACCTGGCCGGATTCAAGTTCCCAGTGCGTCAAACAGCTGGCTGCGCTTCAATTTTCGCCGCACTATAGCGGAAGACACTGGTTGAAGGCTTCGACCCATTACGATACCGGCATGTCTCACCCCCTCACCACTGCGCAGACACCCGGCACGGGCGGTGCGCCCACCTCGTCCCGAGACCTGTTTGTCACTTTCAATGGCTTGGCGCTGCAAGGCTTCGGCGGTGTTCTAGCGGTAGCGCAACGGGATCTGGTCGATCAAAGACGCTGGCTGACGCGGCAGGAGTACCTTGAGATTCTGAGTGTGGCGCAGGCGCTGCCCGGCCCCAATGTTTGCAATGTGGCGCTGATGATTGGTGACCGCTTCTTCGGCTTGCGTGGCGCATTTACTGCGCTCGCGGGCATGATCACGGTGCCATTGATCATTGTGCTTGCGCTCGTGACGCTATATACGAACTTCTCATCGCAACCCCAAGTGACGGGCGCACTCAAGGGCATGGGTGCCGTTGCGGCCGGCATGATCTTCGGCTCTGCCCTGAACAGCGCATGGGCATGTACACCATACTAACGCAACAATAATTGGAGTACTCCATGGCTTACTCAATGACGGCTAACGGCTTGAAGGACTTTCTGGGATACCTCTCAGAGAAGGGCTTGCTCAACGCAAACTCGGCAGGCGGAATGAAAACCGCTTGTGACAAGGTACTTTCTGTATTAAGCGAGGAGGAGCGCAACGATTTGGGATCACTTGATATTGATCTCGCTATCCAGCGATTTATGAACAAGAACCCCAATGCTCTGACTCCCGATTCAGCCAGCGTCTATCGGAGCAGGATAAGCCGTGCAATTTCCCTGCTAGCGGACTTCAACGCAGACCCAACTGGTTTTCGCATCCAAAGTGCAAGGAGATCGCCAAATTGTGCCTAAGAGAAAAAATCCACCCCTTCAAGAAACACCAAAACAAAGGCCCCGGTCAAGCATTCTGCAGCCGCTGAATCCAGCACCACCGACGCTGGATCAGTCGGAGTTAAGGCTGGCCTGTCAGCCTAACTTTTTCACTCAGGAATGACTTTATGGCTCAGTTCATACTCCCGAAAGATCTAACGCTCAAGAAAGCTAAAAAGTTAGCGGCATATTTTGAAGTTCTGTCGGTCGACTTCAACCCAAATTAGAGGACAGGGTGCAGCTCGTCTAGTTCCGGAATGCTAAGTTGAAGGTCCAATTTCAACATCAGGAAAAGTAGACGTGCCAAGAAGCTGCATTCCACCGCAGCCCCGGCAACCTCAATTCATCACATACAGTGCGTCAATTGGTACATGCTACTTGGCACCAATAGATTAGTGTTTAAGCACTAAACAAACTCAACCACCAATTTCTTCCCCAGAACCTTCGCCGCTTTCTCCAACTGTCGCACGCTGGGCGTGTGCTTGGGGTCTTGCAGGCGCTTGGCGCTGGCCCAGGAGGTGCCCAGTTCGCGCGCAACGTCGGCCAGGCTGCGGCCGCTTTCCTGCAAACCCCAGTTGAATTGAAGCGCTGCTTGCACGCGTGCGTCGGGCACAGCCACTGCCCGGCCCTTAGCTGGCGATGGGCGAGGCACGGCCTGTCCTTGCGCCAGCAACTCCTCGAGCACCAGGTTCAATACCTCCGTAGCATTGAACGCAGCCTCGTCTGGCGTTTCGCCCTCGGTAAACGCAGCGGGTAAATCAGAGAAACGCAAAAAGTAGCGGCCGTCTTTGTGCTTCTCAACCGTGTATGGGTAGGCAAGTTTCATTTGAGCTTCACTCCTGTCTGCTTCTCGATAGCGGCGAGCAAACCAGTTCCAAGGTCACGCGAACCATGCACGGGAACAGGTACGATGACGTCACCCTTGCGCATCAGGTGGTGCGAGCCTTTGACGCTAACCAACTCCCAGCCATGCTCACGCAGCTTGCGCAGTACGGTTTTACCGTCGATTGGCATCGGGCTGGCAACGGTAAAGTATATATCTTTATTGATAGACCACAAAGGGTCTATGCTTTGGGCAGCGTAACGCCGGTTTGCCCTTGATATTTGCCGCCTCGGTCTTTGTAGCTCACTTCGCACACGTCGTCGTCGTCGCTCTCGAAGAACAACACTTGCGCGCAACCCTCGCCGGCGTAGATTTTTGCGGGCAGCGGAGTGGTGTTGCTGAATTCGAGGGTGACGTAGCCCTCCCACTCGGGCTCAAACGGCGTAACGTTGACGATGATGCCGCAGCGTGCATATGTGCTCTTACCCAGGCAGATGGTGAGCACGTTGCGAGGAATGCGGAAGTACTCCACCGTGCGCGCGAGCGCAAAGCTGTTGGGCGGGATGATGCAGACGTCGGCATGGATGTCGAAGAAGCTCTTTTCGTCGAAGTTCTTTGGGTCGACCACGGTGCTATGGATGTTGGTGAACACCTTGAATTCGGGCGCGCAGCGGATGTCGTAGCCATAGCTCGATGTACCGTAGCTGACGATGCGGTGGCCGTCTGCGGCATGCCGCACCTGGCCAGGCTCAAACGGCTCGATCATGCCGTGCTCTTGCGCCATTCGGCGAATCCATTTATCGCTTTTGATGCTCATGTTTGTGTTGCTCGTTGTGTGGGCGCATTGTATGTAATGTCACTCTCCCACAAGGGTTGCACCCATCGCTTGTTGCTCAGCCATTACCCGAGGCAGACAACGGCTCAGCGTCAAAACGCTCGTGTCCGCTGTAGCAGAGGAAATGCTTGTTCATGGCCCGCCCGAACAGGCACACCCCCAGTTGCGTAGCAAGCTCGTGCCCCATTTGCGTGACGCCTGAGCGCGACACAATAATACGCACACCCATTTGTGCACTCTTCATCACCATCTCGCTGGTCAGCCGCCCGGTGGTGTAGAGGATCTTGTCGCTGCTTTCGATTTGATTCATCCACATCCAGCCTGCGATGGTGTCAATCGCATTGTGCCGGCCCACGTCCTGCACAAAGGTCAGCATTTGCACCCCTGCAAACAGCGCACACCCATGCACTGAGCTGGCAGATTTGTAGGTGCTGTCATGCAGCCGCACGGCGTCGAGCAAGGCGTACAGCGTGCTTTGCGAGATGCGCGCCTGCGAGTGCAACGGCAGTTTGAGCTGCGCAAGGTCGTCCATTAGCGCGGCAAACACAGTGCCTTGACCGCAACCGGTGGTGACCACGCGCCTGGCCGTGCGCTGCTCAAAGCCGACGATACCGTTGTGTGTTTTGACGGCTGCAGCGTTCACGCTCCAGTCCACGCTGATGGATTCGATGTCTTGCACGCACCCGACAAGCCGTTGATTACGCAGGTAACCGAGCGTCAGAAGCTCGGGCGCAGCCCCCAAGGTCATTAAGGTCACTAGTTCACGCTTGTCTACAAACACCATAAGCGCACGCTCCGCTGGAATGGCCAACGTACGCACGGCACCGAATTCATCTCTGACCTGCGCCTGGCACATAAGCGGTGCAGCTGCATGCGTAAGCCTGGGCAGAGATTGTGGCAATGAATATACCGATTGGTGACCCGTTGAGGCTGCATGCGTGGCCATGGCTTGGGCAATTCGTGCTGCTGTGGGGAGTCAGCGACAGCCTGCTTAGGTGTTGGTGATAGTGATCGTCGGAAACTTTGACGAGAAGTCTTTGGCCTTCTCCGCAACCTTCACCGCTACCTTGCGCGCCACCTCAAGATACAGCGTGGCATTGGGGCCTTGCGGATCCGCCACCACCGTGGGACGGCCGCTGTCGGCTTGCTCGCGGATGCGAATGTCCAGCGGCAGTGCGCCGAGATAATCAACACCGTACTCGGCACACATGCGCTTGCCACCGCCTTCACCGAAGATGTACTCGCTGTGGCCGCAGTTGCTGCAGACGTGCACAGCCATGTTCTCGACGATACCGAGAATGGGCACGCCCACTTTCTCGAACATCTTCAGGCCCTTCTTGGCGTCGAGCAGTGCAATGTCTTGCGGGGTCGTCACGATCACTGCGCCCGTCAATGGCACGCGCTGGCTCAGTGACAGTTGAATGTCCCCAGTGCCGGGCGGCATATCCACAATCAGGTAATCAAGATTTCGCCAATTCGTTTGATTGAGTAATTGCTCCAGCGCCTGCGTGGCCATGGGACCGCGCCACACCATGGGGTTGTCGGGCTCGATCATGTAGCCAATGCTCATGCTCTGAATGCCGTAGTTCTCAAGCGGTTCCATGGATTTGCCGTCTTCGCTCTCAGGTTTGGCACGGATGCCCAGCATCATGGGCTGCGACGGGCCGTAGATGTCGGCGTCAAGCATGCCTACCGTGGCGCCCTCGGCAGCCAGCGCAAGCGCTAGGTTCACGGCTGTCGTGCTCTTGCCTACGCCGCCTTTTCCCGATGCCACCGCAATGATGTTTTTGACGTTCTGCATCAGCTTCACGCCGCGCTGCACCGAATGCGCGATCACCTTGGTGGTGATATTGACACTGACGTTTTGCACGCCCTGCACAGTGCGTACCGCAGTAACCGCACGCTTGCGCAAGTCGGCGTGCTGGCTTTTCGCAGGGTAGCCCAACTCGATATCAAACGATACCTCGCCGTCATCCACACGCAAGTTCTTCACGCACTTGGCGGTGACGATGTCTTTGCCGGTGTTGAGGTCGATGACGCTCTTGAGTGCCTCTTGAATGGCTTGCTCGGTCGGGTGGCTCATGCTGGAAGATCAGAGTGGATGAAAGGGGCTGCAGGGTTGCAAATCC
>CAYSMM010000205.1:0-4758 GCA_964432095.1 uncultured Burkholderiaceae bacterium
GGCATCGGCAGACTTAGGATGATCCGGCAGGTCCAGATCAAGCACATCGGTGCCATGCACCTGACTGCGTATCTGCACCGTGTGGCCCACGGCCTGCTGCAGCAGCTCACGGTTGTGCTGCACACAGGCAGCATCGTCACCCACACCGGCACCCAGGTTCCATGAGTCGAATTCGCCCGTGCTGACACCGCCTATGCGCGTAGTGATGAGTGTGCGCACGCGCGGGTGCGCAGACCAGTCGGCACAAAAGTGAACCGGCTTTGTCATCGTGACGTTCCCCATTGATCTGAAGCAATGCCTGCGCTGGCCAGCAGTTGCTGCATGTCTTGCGGCAAGCCGCTGTACCATTGCATGGCCAGGCCGGTGCTGGGGTGCACCAGGCCCAGTTGCCAGGCATGCAGCGCCTGCCGCTCAAAGCCCGCCGCGCTGGGCACAACGCCGTACAGCGCGTCGCCCACCAGCGGATGGCCGGCATGCGCCATGTGCACGCGAATTTGATGGGTGCGCCCGGTCTCCAGCTCGCAGCGCAACAACGTCACCGGCCGCCCATCCAGGCTGCCCGCAGCCAGAGGCGTGTAGCGCGTGGCGGCAGGTTTGCCATGCTGCGCCACGACCGCCATACGGGTGCGCGAAGCGGGGTCACGCCCGATGTCAGCCTCCAGGCGTCCGGACTGCGCCACCGTGCCATGCACGAGAGCCAGGTAGACGCGCGCCACGTCTTTGCGCTGCAACTGCTGCACCAGTGACCATTGCGCCTCGACTGTCCTGGCCACCACCATCAAGCCGCTGGTGAGCTTGTCGAGCCGGTGCACGATGCCCGCACGCGGCACGCGTGCGAGCTGCGGCCAGCGATGCAGCAGCCCGTTGCGCACCGTGCCACGCCAGTTGCCCGCCGCCGGATGCACCACCAGCCCGGCCGGCTTGTTGAGCACGAGAAGAGCCTCGTCCTCGAACACCACCTCCAGCGGCACCGGCTCGGGCACGAAGCTGGTTTCGCTGGCTGGCGGCTCAAGGCTGGCCTGCACATACTGGCCGGCGCGCAACGCCTGCTTGGCACTGGCAGCCACCGCATCGTCCACATGCACCTGTTTTGCATCGATGAGTTTTTGCCAATGGCTGCGCGAAAACTGCGGCTGTTGCTTCGCCAGCCACTGATCGAGCCTGAGGCCGTGGTCAGCTTGGCCGACGCGTGCCTCGAACAAGGGCCAGGCCGTTTCGTCGACATCGTCTGAGCCTACGTCCTTAAGCGGCAAGACCCCGATACCACCCATCGCGCCTTCGTCACCAGGGCCGCTCATTGGGTCGGGCGCATATAATTTGTTGCTTCTACCGGACGAAAGTGTTGCCATGCTGTTGTTGAAGATGAAGAGTCTGCGCGCTCTGAGCATTATCGCCGCGCTATGCGCGATCACGCTTGCCGCTGGCGGATGCGCGTCCACGAGCGATGACCGTGACGAGACTGCAGGCATGTCGGAGCAGAAGATTTTTTCCGAAGCCAAGCAAGAACTGAGCAATGGCGGCTATGAGCGCGCCATCAAGCTGTTCGAACGCCTTGAAGCACGTTTTCCGTTTGGCGTGCTGGCGCAGCAGGCGCAGCTGGAGATTGCCTACGCCTACTACAAGCAAGACGAACGCACCGACGCACTGGCCGCCATCGACCGCTTCATCAAACTCCATCCTGCGCATCCGGTCATGGATTACGCGCTCTACCTCAAAGGCCTGATCAATTTCAACGAGAAGCTTGGCCTGTTTGGTGGCGTAATCGGGCAAGACCCTTCCGAGCGCGACCAGCAAAGCATGCGCGAATCGTTCGAGTCGTTCAAGGAACTCGTCACGCGCTTCCCGCAAAGCCGCTATGCCGAAGATGCCACGCTGCGTATGAATTACATCGTCAACGCACTGGCGCGTTATGACGTGGCCGTGGCGCGCTACTACTTCAATCGCGGCGTGTACCTCGCTGCGGCCAACCGCGCACAAAAAGCCATTACCGAGTTTCAAACCGCACCGGCAATCGAGCAGGCGCTGTACATCCTCATCAAGTCTTACGAGAAGCTCGGTCTGGAGCCGCTGCGGGCCGACGCCGAACGGGTGTTCAAGCAGAACTTCCCCAAGAGTGAGATGTTTGCCAAAGGCCTGCCGGAAGAGCGCGGTAGTTGGTGGCAGTTCTGGCGCTGACGAGCGCTGAACAATCGGCCACGCAGATTTCCCCTTCGATTCGATTTCTCGAACGCTTAATTAAATACTGCTTTGCGTATATAGTCGTTGCTGGACACTGAAATACAAGTAACGGCATAGTACATCACTGAGTATCCGATCATTCAGCACTTGAGCCAAGCGCCGCACTGCTCTGCTGCAAAAACGCCAGCGCGTCTTGCAGCACTGCGGTTTGCTTGAACGGCGGCAGCGCACGCACCAATCCACGCCCCCAGCCGGTAGCCGTCAGGCGCTTATCAAACACCGCGAGCACGCCGCGGTCGTTGACCGTGCGAATCAGCCTCCCTGCGCCCTGCTTGAGTGCAATTGCAGCTTGTGGCAGCGACACGGCCTGAAAGCCCGACAGCCCGTCTCGCTCGGCAGCATCTCTGCGCGCCTTGGCGATTGGATCATCCGGCGGCGCGAACGGCAGCTTGTCGATCATCACCAGCGTGAGTAGCTCACCCGGCAGATCCAGCCCCTCCCAGAACGACTGACTGCCCACCAGCAGCTTGCGGCGCGGCCGCGCCCTACCAGCGGGCTGCTCGCGCATGCGGGTGAGCGCCTCGCGCCGGCTCACGTCGCCTTGTACGATCACGTCGACTCCATCATTGCGCAGCTCGCTGGCGAGCCGCTCGCCGAACGTGCGCATGCTTTTGAGCGAGGTGCACAGCAACAGCGCACCGCCCGCGCTGGCACGCACGAGTTGCAGCGCATCGCTGACCACGCGGTCTTCAAAGCCGGCCTCGCGCGGCAGCGGAAAGCGTGCCGCTTGAGGTACGTACAGCAAAGCTTGCTTGGCAAAGTCAAACGGGCTGGCAAGTGCGACCGCGCTGTCAGGCGTAAATCCCAGGCCCGACGCGGTGTATGAGAAATCCTGGCCGCTCGCCAGCGTGGCGGATGTGAATACGAAAGCGGCATGCGTGTCGCGCACGAAGGGCGCAAATGTCTTGGCCAGGTTCAGCGGTGCAGCACGCCAGCGCGCGGCGTGCGGCGTGACTTCGACCATCCGCAACGGCATGGCAGTGCCTTCGAGCAGTTGCTCGCAATTGCCGGCCAGCTCGGTGCAACGCGCGGCCAAGCGTGTGAAGTCTGGTGCAGTTTCAGCGAGTGCAGCAAGCGGCTGTTGCAGCAGCGGCAAGGGCGCGGCGAGTTGCTGTAAGGCCTCGTGCGTGGCAGCAGCGGGCATCAAATCCCAGGCAAAACGGCCGGTGCGGTCACCTGCGGCCAGCCGGGCCTCGCGCACAGCGCGATGCAGTTGCGCGGCATGCGCGGCCCAGTCTGCCGCGCCGCGTGCCAGCGCTAGCCCCGCGGCCTGAACGTCGCGCGCCAGCTCTGTCCACTGCTGCGTGCTGGCCTGCACGCCGGCAAAGTTCAGGCCGATGTCAGGCAGTTGATGCGCCTCGTCAAAAATCAGTGCATCGGCACTTGGCAGGATCTCGCCCATGCCGGTGTCGCGCAACATCAGGTCGGCAAAGAACAAATGATGGTTGATCACCACCACATCGGCGGCCATGGCACGACGACGGGCTTTGACGACGAAGCACTCACCAAAGTCGGGGCAGTCTGCGCCCAGGCAGTTGTCTTTGGTGCTCGTGACCCAGGGCCACACCGATGAATCATCGGGCACGTCGGGGAGCTCGGCCCTGTCGCCAGTGGGGCTGGCCTGCGCAAGCCACAGCACGCGGCGCAGGTGCGCAGCCGCGTCGCGAGACGCCAAACGCGCCTCGTCGGCGGCGCGCCTCAAGCGCTGATGGCACAGATAGTTGCTGCGGCCCTTGAGCAAAGCGACATCGACCGTCACTCCGAGTGCCGTACGCACGGCCGGCAAATCCTTGAGATACAACTGGTCTTGCAGGGTTTTGGTGGCCGTGGAGATGAGCACCTTGCCACCGTGCAGCAGCGCAGGCACGAGATAGGCGTACGACTTGCCCACACCGGTGCCGGCCTCGATCATGAGGCTGGACCTCGCGTCCAGCGCCTGCGCTACGGCTAGCGCCATGTCGGTTTGCTGCGCCCTTGGCACGAACCCGGTCATGCGCTGCGACAGCATGCCAGCAGGCGAAAACGCCCCAGCTACTGCATCGACGAAGTGAGCAGCGTGGTCAGCGGATTCGGCAGCGGTGTATGGATCTTGGGCGAGGGTGTCGGTCATGCAGATTCGGGCGGCTCCAGCTCTGCCTCCATCTGCGCGATGAGATCTTTGAGCACAAGCTTCTCTTTTTTCAGGCGGCGCACCAGCAACTCATCAAACGGCCGTTGCATGCACAGCGTGTGGATGCGCGCATCGAGCTCGGCGTGCTGCATGCGCAGCTCGATCAGCCGGCGGCCGCGGCTGTGCAGCCCTATCGTAAGGTTGTCGATGACAGGTGTGTCCACGTTACGAAAATTGTAGCGAGTGGGTCACAGGATTGCGACCTGTTTATTGGCCGTTCGCCCGGAATCGGCCCAATCCAGGGCCTGGCCGGGTATCATGTAAACAATCGTATCCAACCGGTGGCCGCGTGCGCATGATGCAACCAAAGCCGGCCGAAAGCTAAAAATGGCATCTTTGACCCGTTATCG
>CAYSMM010000206.1:0-4756 GCA_964432095.1 uncultured Burkholderiaceae bacterium
CTATAGGTGTAATAGCGCGAGCCGCCACCAACATAGTTCACACTATTAAGCAATAGTGTTCCAGGATCAATGCTATAGGTTACCTTCTGTTCGCCGGATAGTTCTACAGAGGCAATGGTTGCCGCACCCCCGATAGGCACAGGGTCAAGATAATTGAATTTTAGCGATACGCCGCGCTCATCAGTGGCTAGTGAGAGACGTCCTTGCATATCGTAAGTCAAGCTAACACGACGCCCAAGCAGGGAGTTAATGAACAACAAGCGTCCGCTACTATCGTAATGTTCTATATCGCCATTTCTCAGGCGCAGTCGCCAGCCTGTGGACAACGATTCAAGCCTCATGCCGCGCGCATTTACAGGCTCGTAAGTATCACCAGATAGTTGGAAATACACGCGTCCACTATCTGGGCGCCAGGCCACGATTGAGTCTGGCTGAATTGAGATAAATTGCTGGTACTGGAACATCCAGCGGCTCTGGGGGTACTGCGAAGGTACGGAAGAAAGCGCAAAGTCGCTTCTGTAGTAGCGTTTTACACTAAGCAAAGGATGGGCAGTTTGAAGATCGACCTCAGTTGAAACCTTGTCGCCAGTAATCGTGATGGGATTACCCACTTGAGGGTCCCCGCAGGTCTGATCTGGTAAGGGGCGGATGCATTCCTGCCCTGCAGCGGCACCGTTAACTCTTTGATACCCAGCAGGGCAATAAAAAGTCCTGCTAGCGCTGACTACTCCACTGTGGACCCCCTCATATTGATTGCACGGTGTATCAGCAGGGTAACCTTTCGGTCTAGTGGAAAAGTTGTCGAAGGCGTATGAATGCCTCAGCGCTTCGGTGTCACCCTCACGAGTGTTGGGATAACTATCTGGATATGGAAGCAAACGACTCGTAGCAGAGCTGGGAGGCACGCAAACCACGTAACCTGAGCGGTCTATGTCATCCAGCAACAAGCCAATCGCAGACTGAACAAAGCTTTCGCCTTGACCGACTAAATCTTGTGGGCTGCTAGCGGAGACGCCAGTTATCGATTTGTAATTGCTTGAAACCAAACCATAGGCCACAAAGCTGAATTCAGTGGTTGACGGAACTAGCCCGGTGCATTCATGTTTATAGCCATTAATGGTGCATACGCCTGCTGCCGCTGTACCAACGACAAAGCATAGGAGACCAAAACTAGTGGTTGCTAACCGCATGATTTTCATTTCTTTATTTTGTCTTTCGTTAGGTTCGTACTTGTAGAAGTGGAGCTAGGGTGCCGTTAGATAGCATGCCCATGACTGAGCCTATGCTGCCCCTTCCGAAAAAAACTTCTCAATATGGGAAATGCAGCCACACGTACCGTTGCTAGAACACTCGGTCGCGTCGAATTCGATAGTAGTGCCGGATTGACTAAAAGCAGGTGACAACGCGCAAATTGCAAGAGCAGCGGCATACCAACTTGCATGAGTCGAATGCCGAATCAATGGCTTTTATTTGAGATTCATGTTTGCCTCTTTGTTGTTCATTCTTTGCATCAAATCTACCTCAACGTTCTTCTTTGAATGCGGCAGTTGCAGGAGGTCTAATGATTGTGCATCGCATCTCCTTTGGAAATGTCCCCCGTTCGGGTGATTGACAAATGGCCAACTGCTCAATATCGCACAGCCATCATCTGATGCTCAACGCTGTGATTCTGGTTCACTTGTCTCGTTAGCGAGCGGCGCAGGCGACAGGCTAGCCCAGACCACAGCTCAGGCTTCAAAAGTACCGAATGCGAACGTATGCCAGCACCAACCCGATGAGGATGGGCTGATGAATCATGTAGAGCGTGAGACTCCAGCGGCCCATCCATGCCAGCGGTTTAATGGCTGGCGCATGTTGCACAAGCTGCCGTGCGGCGCTGTGGCGTGCCGTGGCCATGCCGAGCAGGAACACGCCCATCCACGGCATGAGGGGCACGTAGTCCTCAGTGCGCGGCTTGTTGGTGACGAGCCCCACCCAGTTGGTGAGGCGTGTATCAAAGAAAGGATGCTGCACAAACCACGGTAGCGCAAGCATGAGCGCCGCGCCCGCCAGCAACGCAGGCGTAGGCCAGCGCAAGGCCTTGGTGATGAGCCACATGGCGCAGGTGGCATGCAGTACACCGAAGTAGATGAAGCTTTGCGGAAACATCACCGCGCTGCCCGCAGTCACAAGCAGCGTACAGCCCGCGATTTGTGCCCAGCGCAGCCAAAAACGCCTAAGGCTGCGGCCGGCCTGCTCGGCCAGCTCGAACGAGAAGCCGCCGATCAGCAAAAAGCTGCTCAAGATGAGGGTGCGACTGAATATCCACGCGTCATCTCTGTACGGGTTGCCGTCGATGAGCTTGTAGTACCAAAGATCGAACGCAAAGTGATATGCCATCATCGCCACGATGGCGATGCCGCGCAGCGTGTCCAGCCCCGCAGAGCGGGTGTGGGCTTGTGCCTGGGTGCGAACTTCAGCCAATCCAGTGCCTTGCGTTTTGCCACAGGCGCAGCCAGGGCGAGTCGCCGTCTTTGCCCAGCGGGGAGTAGCTGAGCTGCACATTGCGGAACACACGCTCAGGGTGCGGCATGAATGCCGTGAAGCGGCCGTCTGCCGTGGTGACGCCAGCCAGGCCTTGCGGGCTGCCATTGGGGTTGAATGGGAAGCGCTCGGTCACCTGGCCATGGTTGTCGGTAAAGCGCAGCACCGCAGCAACTTCGGCTGTATTGCCTTGCCGCGAAAAGTCTGCAAAGCCCTCGCCATGCGCCACAGCAATTGGCAGCCGCGTGCCAGCCATCCCCGCGAAGAAGATGGACGCACTGCTCTGCACCTCCACCATGGACAAGCGTGCCTGGTACGCATTGACGTTGTAGGTGAACTGTGGCCAATGCTGCGCGCCGGGGATGAGCGGCGCCAGCGTAGCAAGCATCTGGCAGCCGTTGCATACGCCCAGTGCAAAAGTGTCTGGCCGTGCAAAAAAGGCGCTGAACTGATCCGCTAGTTGCGTATTGAAGCGGATCGACTTGGCCCAGCCCTGCCCTGCGCCCAGCACGTCGCCGTAGCTGAAACCGCCGCAGGCGACAAAGCCTTTGAAGCTGGCGAGCTCACGGCGGCCGGTTTGAAGGTCGGTCATGTGCACATCCACCGCCTCAAAGCCTGCCTTGTCAAAGGCGTAAGCCATTTCGACGTGCGAGTTCACGCCCTGCTCGCGCAGCACGGCTACGCGCGGGCGAGCGCTGAGGTTGAGGTAGGGCGCGGCGGGGTTGGCCGCGGGGTCAAATGTCAGGTGCGCATGCAAACCAGGGTCGGACGGATCACCCACACCGGCGTGCTCGGCGTCGGCGTAGCTCGGGTTGTCACGCACACGGCTGATCTGCCAGCTCACCTTGTCCCACTCCTGCTGCAATTGCTGACGGGGCGCGCTGAAGACGACTTTGGTGTCGCGGTAAATCTCGATGACGTCTCTGTCGTTGGGTTTGCCGATCACATGGCTGTGCGCCGACAGGCCATGAGTGCGCAGTGTCTGCATCACTGCATCGCGCTCACTGCTTCGCACTTGCAGCACCACACCCAGTTCCTCGTTGAACAGTGCGCGCAGTGTTTGCTCGTTGCGACGCTCGGCCACCTGTTGTGCCCAGTTTTTTGCGTCCCCCCAATCCATGCTGTGCTCGCCATCGAGTGTGAGCACATCGACATTGAGCGACACGCCGCAGTGCCCGGCAAACGCCATCTCGCATACGGTAGCCCACAAGCCGCCATCTGAGCGGTCGTGATACGCCAGCACTTGCCCAGCTACCCGCAAGTCGTTGAGTGCGGCATTGAGCTTGAGCAACAGGGTGGCGTCGTCCACATCGGGCACGATGTCGCCATACTGTTGCAGGCTGTGCGCCAGCACGCTGCCGCCCATGCGGCATCTGCCTTGACTAAGATCGATCAATACCAGGGTAGTGTCACCTGTATTACCCGACTGCTGGAAGATCTGTGGGGTTAAAGAGCCTCTTACATCGTCTAGTACAGCAAACGCACTGACGATGAGCGATACCGGTGCAGTCACACTGCGGGCTTGGCCATCCTCTTGCCAGCGGGTGTGCATCGACAGACTGTCCTTGCCCACTGGCACGCTGATGCCCAGTGCCGGGCACATCTCCATACCTATGGCCTTAACCGTGTCGTACAGCGCCGCATCTTGCCCGGGTTGGCCGCAGGCGGCCATCCAGTTGCAAGAGAGTTTGATTGCGGCGAGCGATTTGACAGGTGCGCTCAGCAGGTTGGTGATGGCCTCGCCCACCGCCATTCGGCCCGCTGCAGGGCCATCGGCCACAGCCAGCGGCGTACGCTCGCCCATCGCCATTGCTTCACCCTGGTAACCGGCGTAATCAGCCAGCGTGACGGCGCAATCGGCCACCGGTACCTGCCATGGGCCCACCATCTGGTCGCGATGCGTGAGGCCGCCCACAGTGCGGTCGCCAATGGTGATGAGGAAGCGCTTGCTGGCTACGGTGGGGTGGCGCAGCACGTCTTTGCATGCAACCGCCAGGTCCACACCCGTGAGGTTGAGCGGATTGAGTTCAGCCGGCAGGCGCTGCACGTCGCGCAGCATCTTGGGTGGCTTGCCCAGCAGCACCTCCATCGGCATGTCGATGGCGACTTCGCCGCTATCGGCTGTGAGCTTGAGCTGCCGCTGCTCGGTGGCTGTGCCCACCACGGCAAACGGGCAGCGCTCGCGCTCGCACAGTGCAGCAAATGCAGCCAGCGACTGTGGCGCAATCGCGAG
>CAYSMM010000207.1:0-4724 GCA_964432095.1 uncultured Burkholderiaceae bacterium
CACGCTCAGCAGATTCCAGTGTGTTTTGCAGCAGCATCGTGATGGTCATGGGGCCGGCGTTTGCCGCAGCGCAGGCCGAGGTTCCACGCCGTGGATCGGCCAGCGAAGGCAAACACAAGGGCGTTGGCCCGGCTTAAGCACGCTCAGCAGATTCCAGTGTGTTTTGCAGCAGCATCGTGATGGTCATGGGGCCAACGCCCCCCGGTACGGGCGTGATGTAGCCAGCCACCTGACGCACGGCCTCGAAGTCCACATCGCCCGCAAGCTTGCCGTCGGGCATGCGGTTGATGCCCACGTCGAGCACCACCGCGCCGGGCTTGACCATTTCGGCCGTCACGAAGCGCGGCTTGCCGATGGCTGCGACCAGTATGTCGGCCTGCCGTGTCACGGCGGGCAAGTCAGCCGTGCCGCTGTGGCAAATGGTGACGGTGGCGTTGGCATTGAGCAGCAGCAGTGCCATGGGCTTGCCCACCAGGATGGAGCGGCCCAGCACCACGGCATGCTTGCCGCGCAGATCGGTGAGGCCGATGCTTTCCAGCATCTTCATGCAGCCATAGGGTGTGCAG
The DNA here is from genome assembly GCA_964432095.1 of uncultured Burkholderiaceae bacterium. Classification (GTDB taxonomy): domain Bacteria; phylum Pseudomonadota; class Gammaproteobacteria; order Burkholderiales; family Burkholderiaceae_C; genus CAYSMM01. The sequence goes on from CAYSMM010000207.1 coordinate 567, forward strand.
GATTTGAAACCGGGCTTGACTTGCACCAGTGCACCGGAGCTTGCAATGTGCAGACCGTCCACGTCCTTGAGTGGCGAGATGTGCTCGATGGCGCGGTTGGCGTCCAGGTGTTTGGGCAGCGGCAGCTGCAGCAGAATGCCGTGGATCGCGGCGTCGGCATTGAGGTGGCGGATGTGGCCGAGCAATTCGACCTCGCTGGTGTCGGCCGGCAACTTGATCATCACGGAATGAAAGCCTGCGTCCTCGCATGCTTTTACCTTGTTGCGCACATACACCTGGCTGGCAGGGTCGTCACCCACCAGAATGACGGCCAGCCCCGGCCGCTTGCCCTTCGCGGCCAATTGCGCAGCGTGCGCTGCGATTTGTGCGCGCAGGGTTTCGGAGAGAGCCTTACCGTCGATCAAGGTGGCAGTCATGATGGCAGATAGATGAAGTGTAATTACCTTGATACTGGTATGACTATTATAGCTTTACTGGAATATTTTATACCAGCGAAGGCTATATAGATATTGCAGTATAAGTTTTCTTGGAGAAAACGTACAGATATATGCCGGGTTGCGCGGCCGCGGACGACCTGCTCGTTCTTACTGCTTGGCCGCAGTGCGCGTAGAGCCGAGTGCGATTTTGAGCAAGTCAGCCACGGTATTGGCGCCAAGCTTTTCCATGATGTTGGCGCGATGCGCCTCTACCGTCTTGATGCTGATACCCAGATCGTCGGCAATCTGCTTGTTCAGGCGGCCGGCAACGATGCGTTCGAGCACCTGTGCCTCGCGGCCGGTGAGCTTGGCCAGCAGCGCGTCGCGCGTGGCGTTGTCCTGATATTCGGCCTGGCGGTCGCGCGCCACATCGAGCATCTTCACCACCAGTTCGCGCAGCTTTTGCTCGTCAAAGGGCTTCTGGATGAAATCCATCGCGCCCTTCTTCATGCTCTCCACCGCGAGCGGCACGTCGCCGTGGCCGGTAATGAAAATGATGGGCACCGGAGACTTACGCTGAATGAGCTTGTCTTGCAGCTCGGGGCCGCTCATGCCGCTCATGCGCACGTCCAGAATCAGGCATGCCAGCTCGCGCGGATCGTACCGGTTGAGAAAGTTCTCGGCGGAGTCGAAGCTTTTGACACGGAAGCCGTCTGCTTCAAGCATCCATTGAATCGAATCGCGCACGGCCTCGTCGTCGTCAACTACGTACACCGTGCCTCGTGGAGCCTGCAACTTCATGCTCTCAATTCCTCGTCCGCCGTTGTTTGTGTGTGCAACTGGGGTTGCGCCGCATAAGTGCCCAAAGGCAGGGTTACGCGGAAGATGCAACCCACAACCCTGCCCGAATTGTAATCATTCTCTGCAGTCAACCGGCCCTTGTGAAACTCCACAATCGAGCGGCAGATATTGAGGCCTATGCCCAGGCCTTCGGCCTTGGTGCTGAAGAACGGCTCGAACAGCCGCTCGGCCAACCCAGGCGGCAGCCCCGGGCCGGAATCCCGCACTTCCAGGATGACCTTGTCGTCTTGCTGCGAGATGTTGAGCCGCACGAGGCGTTTACCGTAGGGTCGGCCGGCGGCAGAGATGGCCTCCGCAGCATTCTTGACGAGATTGAGCAGGAGTTGCTCGATCAAAATACGGTCGGCAAACAGCAGCGGTATGCCGGGCTGAATACGACGCTCAAAGCGCACGTTGTGCTTTTTCAACTCGATATCAGCGAGTTCTAGCGCTGCATCGACGATCGCCTCGACCCGGCAGGGCTGGCGGTTGGGCTCACTCTTTTTTACGAATTCGCGGATACGCACGATGATGCCCGCGGCACGCTGCGCCTGGTTGGCGGTTTTGTTTAGCGCGTCTTGCAGGGCTTGCGGTGGAAGATTGCCGCCTTTGATGCGGTTGATGATTCCCACGCAATAATTGTTGATGGCGGTCAATGGCTGGTTCAGCTCGTGCGCCAGTGACGAGGCCATCTCGCCCATAGTGATGAGTCGGTTGGTGATCTGCGCCTTTTCTTCCTGCATGCGCGCTTGCTCCTCAGCCCTGCGGCGCGCGGTCACGTCGGTGGCAATCTGCATCTGTACCAGGCGCCCGTCCACCCAGCGCATATAGCGATGCCGCACATCAAACCATTTGTCCATTTCGCGTACATACATCTCGCTGGCTAGTGGATTGCTTGACGCGAGCTCGTCGGTAGGCAGACCGGCGAACGAATCAATCGAGTCCACCGAGTCGAAGTTTGCGTTCTCGCTGCTAGAGGCGTCACCGGCGAGTTGCAAGTGGCCATCGGCCGAGTTGCCAAACCACAAGCGGTAGGTGCGATTAGTGAACAGCAGCGGGCGTTGATCGGCCGCGGCGGTATCGGCGCTGTTGACCGAAATCGCCATCACACTGACAGCTGCATCCAGACCTTCGAGCACGGCCGTGAAGCGCTCATGCGACTCGGTCAATTCCTCACGGATTCGCTTGGGCTCAGTGATGTCGGTCATGGAGGTCATGTAGCCCAGTTGCTTGCCCTTAGCGTCGGTCAGGGGCGAAACGTACATGCGTGCGTCGAACAGGCTGCCGTCCTTGCGGCGTATGCGCACCTCAAACCCGGTGGTGGGTGCACGGTTTTGCATCGTCGCCTCGAAAATCTGCATCAACTCGGCGGTTTGCTCAGGCGGCCAATACGCGTACGGTGGCAGGTCGTTGAGCAATTCTTCTTCGGAGAACCCCGTCATCTTGCAAAACGCCGGGTTCACGTAGGTGACACGGCCCGTCATGTCGAGCGCGCGCATTCCGGTGGACATGGAGTTTTCCATCGCACGGCGAAAGTTCATCTCCTGCACCAGTTGCTGCTGCGTACGAAAACGCCGCCGCATTTGCGTCCAGCTGATCACCAGCACCCAGATGGTGAGCATCGACAGCCCAACGATCACCCAAAACGCAGCGCTGGTCGCAAGCGCAGTGGATGTGCGGTACGTGGTGCCGCGCAGGAATAGGAACCCACCATTCGGTGTGGCGGCCACCTCATGCCTGATGAGTGCGCCCACCACCGGCGCCGTGCTGGTGCTGGCCAGCTCATTGCCGCTGGAGTCGAGCAGCGAGAACGCATAGCGCGGTCTGGTATCACTCGGCACGTGGTGGCGCAGTATTTGCGGTAGCGACACCACACTCACGAGCGTGCCGCCAAAGTAACCGCGGCGCTGCACCGGTGCGTGCAGTTCGATCAAGGCCACACCCTCGACGGTTGGGTAGGGTCGTGAGTAAGCCAGCGTCTGTAGTGTTTTGGCGGCATCGAAAGCGCCCTGCGAATCAGCGAGGGTCATTTTCTCGCCTGGCAAGAAGCCATTACGTATATTGGAAAACGAGCGCTGCAGTACAAAGCGCACCCGCCCGTCTGCACCCAGTAGCGCCACGGTGGTCAGCATGGGGTGATCGCGCAGCAGCTCTTCTGAGGCCTGGCGAAAAATGCTTGCGTCCGGATCTTCGGCCGACATCTCTCTCGCAATGCGCCCAACGTGGTCTTCGAGGTCGGCCACCTTCAGCCGCACCCGCTGCTGCACCCACTCGGTGTCACGACGCAGATCGTCACGCTCGCGCTGCAGCTCGCCCGACTGGAAGTACCACAGCATCGCACCCATAGCGCCAAGAAACATCAGCACCGAGAAGATCGGCCCCCACACGAACAGCTTTTCGCTGCTGCTGCCTCGCGGCGGCAGCATGCGCAGCCAGCGCTTCCAGCGCGGCTGAGCTTGAAAACTGGTGGTGTTGAGTCCGAAACTGGTGTCAGGCATAGGTTGTTCGCGTCAATCCACGATTGTCGCGCTGGTTGGGCCGCTTGGGGCAAAGCTCTTGATAGAAGCCCACCAGTTGTTGCGGCTGTGCCGCTTGCGCAGCATTGGCGTCCAATCGTGAGGAAGGATGAAAAGGAGGTGAAAAGACCTTTGACTGGAAAGCACTTAAATTTCATATAGAGAAATCATTTACTGCTATTTGAAATTTCACAATCTTGTGCGACACTCCTCGCACAGCCATGATGGCAAGGCATCGCGTAGTTAGCGCACCGCCCACGCAGCAATGCTCACAAGGGCAGACAACATAAGCAGGAGACCAGCAATGTCGGCAATTCCAGAGCAATTTGATGCCGGCGCAGCAGCCAATGATGCTGATGCGCAGGAAACCCGCGAGTGGCTAGAGG
>CAYSMM010000208.1:0-4721 GCA_964432095.1 uncultured Burkholderiaceae bacterium
GGATGTGTCGCCGATATACATGCCTGGCCGCTTGCGTACGGCCTCCAGGCCTTCTAGGATCTGGATCGATGATTCGCCATATCCGTCTGCTGCAGGCGCGGCTTGTGGCTTGGGTTGCGGTGTGGGCTCGGGGCTTTGGGGCTGGGTATCGGACATCAGTTCGCTCGGTACTCGCGTTATGCGTGGCATGCCTGGCTGGCGAGTCGGGATTGACTAGCGGCTTCGCACAGCATGGGTATGGAGTTAATTCTTTATTACTCTGTTATGTATACAGCAGTTACTGGTTTTCCAATAACCAGTAATCGCACATTACTTACTACAGTATCGGCATGCTTAACGCATCATCAGATGCGCATGGGCATGACGACGTAGCGGAAGTTGTCGTCTGCGGGCACGGTAAACAGCGCGCTGGAGTTGCCGTCTTGCAGCGCCACGTGCAGCGTGTTGGCCTGAATGTTGGCCAGCATGTCGACCAGGTAGCTGACGTTGAAGCCAATCTCTATGCCCTCGCCTTCGTAGTTCATCTCGATTTCTTCAAACGCCTCTTCCTGCTCGGCGTTGGTGCTGCTGATGCGCAGCACGCCCGGCTCAAAGTTCAACCGCACGCCACGGAACTTGTCGTTGGTGAGAATGCTGGCGCGTTGCAGCGCGTTCAGCAGCACTTGCCGATCGATGTCGCCGCCGTACTTGTAGCCTTTGGGCACCACGCGCGTGTAGTCGGGGAACTTGCCCTCGACGAGCTTGCTGACGAATTCGATGTTGGGCAGCGTGATCTTGGCCTGGTTGGGAGCAAAGCGCATCTCGATGCTGGCGGCCTCGTCATCGCCTAGCAGGCGCTGCAGTTCCAGCACGCTCTTGCGCGGCAGTATCACCTCCTGCCGCGGCATGTCGGTCGGCAGCCCGGCATGTGCTACGGCCAGGCGGTGACCGTCGGTAGCCACTAGCGTAAGCCGCTTGCCCTCCACCACCATCAAGATGCCGTTGAGGTAGTAGCGAATGTCATGCACCGCCATCGCGAAATGCACCAGGCCAATCGCGCGCTTGAGTGTGGCTTGCGGAATGTTGATGGGTGCGCCGAACTCCACCGACTCACTCACCAGCGGAAAATCCTCGGCTGGCAGGGTTTGCAGCGCGAAGCGGCTTTTGCCGCTTTTGATGGTGAGCTTGGCACCGTTGAGCGAGAGATCGACGTCGCCGCTATCAGCCACGCTGCGCAGGATATCCAACAGCTTGCGCGCGGCCACTGTGGTCTGCACATTGCCACCATCGCCATTGAATTCGGCTTGCGTGCGGACCTGGATCTCCAGGTCACTGGTGATCAGGGCAATGCTTTTGCCCTGCTTCTTGAGCAGCACATTGGCCAGGATCGGCAAGGTGTGCCGACGCTCGACGATGCCAGCAACGACTTGCAACGACTTGAGAAACTCGTCCCTCGGTGCTTTGAGCAGATTCATCATTTCTTCTTTCTCTAGATAGCTATAGTTATGGGGACCTTGATAATTTGTGAATATTTAAAGTTCTCTCATGCAATCAAACACTTAAGCCCAGCCGATCCCTTGGGATAAGGCTTGCAGCCAGGATCAGCAAATGTGGATAAATCATGAATTTGTGCAAAACCCCTCATCGGCCCCCAAATAATCCCCAAACCATCCCCAACACTTTCCTCAATCAACACCCCCAGACAAGGCCTGTACTAACCCTTCAGGGTTTGTTCTAGCACGTGCAACTGGCGATTGAGCTCGGCGTCGCGCAGGCGCTCCTCACCGATTTTGCGTACTGCATGCAGCACCGTGGTGTGGTCGCGGCCGCCGAAATTCTCTCCAATCTCTGGCAAGCTTTTTTGCGTCAACTCCTTTGCCAGATACATCGCGATCTGCCGCGGCTTGGCGATGTTGGCTGGCCGCTTCTTGCTGTACATGTCAGCTGTCTTGATGTTGTAGAAGTCTGCGACGGTTTTCTGAATGTTCTCGATTGAGATCAGCCGGTTGCGCGCATTCAGCAAATCCTTCAGCGCTTCTTTGGCCAGCACGATCTGGTTGACGTTGCGCTCGCGATGAAACTTGGCATACGCCGCCACCTTGCGCAGCGCACCCTCCAAGTCGCGCACATTGCTGCGTACATTTTGCGCGATGAAAAACGCCACCTCCTCGGACAGCTCGATATCCTCCACAGGCGCCTTCTTCATCAGGATGGCGACACGTAGCTCTAGCTCTGGTGGCTCAATGGCGATCGTCAATCCCGCATCGAAGCGAGACAGCAGCCGTTGATCGATCCCCGTGATTTCTTTGGGATAAGTGTCAGAGGTCAGGATGATTTGCGATCGCTTGGCAAACAGCGCCTCGAACGCGTAGAAAAACTCTTCCTGGCTTTTTTCTTTGCCGCTGAAGAACTGCACATCATCGATCAGCAGCAAATCAAGCGTGTGGTAGTACTGCTTGAATTCATCGATCGCCTTACGTTGCACAGCCTTGACGAACTCGCTCACAAAACCATCGGCATTGGTGTAGCGAATACGTGCACCCGGGTTCTCGGCCAGTATGCCATTGCCCACCGCGTGAATGATGTGCGTTTTGCCGAGGCCCACCCCGCCATAGATGAACAGCGGGTTATAGCTTTGGCCGGGGTTGCTCGCCACCTGCAGCGCCGCGGCACGCGCCAGCTGGTTGGCTTTGCCGGGCACGAGGGTGTCGAAGGTCAGCGCGGCATTGATGCGGCTGCGGGAGGCGGCATCTTGCCGCACCACGGAATCCGCGCCAATACCCCCGATACTGCCGCCTGTATAGTCCTGTTTCTGCCCTTCATTTGCCGTATGTGTAGAGGCAGTGCCATTGGTATAAGAAGTGCTGGCATCTGACGCGGGCCGCGCCACACGAGATGGGCCCGTTTGTGCCTTGGCTAGCACCACGCTCAGCTCGACCGGCTGGCCAGTCACATCGGACAGAACCTGTGCGATCTGCTCGGCATATTGTGTGCGAATCCAGTCCAACTTGAAGCGGTTGGGCACAGTCAGCGTCGCGCGTGTGCCGTCGCCCGACAGCTCGACCGGCGGCAGCGGCTTGATCCAGGTGACGAACTGCTGCGCAGGAATGAGGGCCGAAATCCGTTCGCAGCAATCTTGCCAAACTTGCAAACTCATCTCTTGAACTTCTGTATTTCTTTCGTGCGGGCAAGGCGCACGGACAAATCACACCATGGATAAATCACCCGGCAACCACCCACAATACCCCAAGCGGTATGAATTGGGAATGTTGGCTACGCCCGCAACCAGGGTTACCGGGCTTGAGCGGCTCATGGTTGCCAAACCAGCCGCAGATTTTACCGTGTCGGCAGGGAGTTATCCACAGGCCCGGCAGTTTTTTTCGGGGCACTCATGGTAACTATGCCCCCATTCAAGCCAGCAAGGCAAGCCAGCCGAGAGAAAGCAGTTGGCCCGAGGGCCTAGCGGCATACACACTCCGCGAACAGGCCAAAACACGCATAAGTATTTGACGGAGCATGAGATTTTTGGTGTAATTAAGGGTTTTCCGCGGTCGCTTTGCGGTCGGGGTTGGCCGAGCGGCGCTGCCGTGATGCCGCCGCGAGGCAGCGAATCAGCGAACCACAGAGCAACAACCGAGCATCAGCGCGGCCAACCAGGAACCGCAATCGATTACGCGAGGACTCGATCATGAAACGTACCTATCAACCATCCAAAGTGCGCCGCGCACGCACGCACGGCTTTTTGGCCCGCATGAAAACCCGCGGGGGCCGCGCCGTCATCAATGCACGCCGCGCGAAGGGCCGCAAGCGCCTGGCTGCCTAAGCGCCGGAACGCCCAAGCCTGCGCGTGCAACCGCTTGCTCTGCGCGCCGCGCAGCATTGAGCACAGCCCATGCTATGAGCTTGAGCATCAAGCCGGCAGCGGGTGCTAACGCTGCGTCGCAACCCGCATCCATCACTGCGCTCGTTGGCACAAGCGCGTTCGAGGGGGTCTTCAAACGGGGTCGACGGTACCACGGCACGCGCTTTGCGCTGCATCATCTGCAAGACAGCAGGGATCAGGGGGCCATGGAGTCAGTTGGCGTTAATGCGGCAAGCCCGCTACAAATCGGCTTTATCATTCCCAAGCGCTTGGCCAAGCGTGCTGCAAGGCGTAACCAGATTCGTCGCGTGTGGCGCGAATGCCTGCAACAGGCAGTGCGCGCAGGCGGGCTGCGCGGCCAAGTCGTGGTGCGTATGGTGCAGGGGTTTGCACCGCTTGAATTCAAGAGTTGCGCATCCACTTGGCTGGCGGGAGTGGTGCGGCAAGAAGCGATAACGCTATTAGGCCGCGTGGCAGCAATGCATGACACCACGAACGCTAGCCACAACGCCACCGAAGCCTAACCCCCACCATTACGCCGATCGTTACATCAATCGTCTTGTGCCCAGCGCATAATCGCGCCGCGATGAACCCAGTCAACCCACCCAAACCTAACAGCACAAACCTAACAGCTCAAGCGCCAGGGCTGCCGGCGCGAGGATTGCGCTGCCTGGTGCGGGGTTATCAGTTGCTGCTGAGGCCATGGTTGGGCAATCAATGCCGCTTCACCCCGCGTTGCTCAGACTATGCCCTGCAGGCGCTGGATGAGCATGGCGCGGTGGACGGCAGCTACCTCGCAGCGCGCCGCATCCTGCGCTGCAACCCATGGTGCGTAGGCGGGCATGACCCCATGCCCGCAGGGCTACAGCCGTTTGCTCGC
>CAYSMM010000209.1:0-4717 GCA_964432095.1 uncultured Burkholderiaceae bacterium
TATTTAGGCGTACCGAACATCTGCCCGGTTTGCGTGGCATTGCTCGACTGCAGCCGCGCGATGCCAAAGTCAGCCAGCTTCACGGTGTTGTTCGACAGCAAAATGATGTTGCCGGGCTTCACGTCGCGGTGAATCACGCCCTGCTCGTGCGCATAGTGCAGTGCGTTGGCCACGTCGGCAATGATCGAGGCGGCGCGCTCCAGAGATAGCCGCTCGCCCTCGCCCAGGAAGTTGCGCAAATCCTGGCCGTCCAGCAGCTCCATGGCGATGTAGGCCACATCTTCCACCTCGCCGGCGTCAAACACGGTCACGATGTTGCGATGGTTGAGTTTGGCGGCCGACTTGGCCTCGCGGAAGAAACGCTTCTTGAACTCTTCGCGCTCGTTGGCGCTGACATCTATGCGAATGGTTTTGATCGCAACGTCGCGCTCAAGCAACGGATCTGTCGCCCTATAGACCACGCCCATGGCGCCCTGGCCGATTTTGCTGACAACCTTGTAGCGACCCAACTGCATATTGACGAGAGAACCAGTCATGCTGCCTGCGGCGAACCGCGCTCCCCAAACATTCAAACCCGCATGATACCGGCACCCGTGCCATTTGGGCCGACAAAAGGCACTGCATCCCCCGGTTAGGGGAGTAATTAGCAGTTTCTAGGGCCGCTTCATCTCACAGCGATGCTTCACCTCCGCCTGGGCGGAAGCCGGGACGGTGCGCACAGTGCGGAACCCATAGCCTGATCCTTCGTTGTCAAAACGCACGCCGGGCTCGCCTTTTTTGCGCATTTCGCTGACCACTAGCGGCTGAATGATCTGGTGGTCGGCGGCACGCATCTCGGCCTTGTGCAGCGGCGTATCGTAGCGCTGGCCCTCTAGCGCGCGCGCGACCGCGGCTGCGTCGACGCGGCCTGCGCGCTCGATAGCGGCCACCAGCATGTCCACCATCATGGCCATGCGCATGTGTACATAGTCGTGCTCTGGCTTGGGAAAGCGAGTGCGGAAGCGCTCGTAAAACGCGTCGCTGGCGGCACCTCCCGCATTGGGGTGCCACTCGGCCACGGCCAGTACTTTGCCCACGCCCGCCTCACCGATGGCGGCGGGCGCACCCAACGCGTTGCCGTAAAAAGTGTAAAAGCGACCGTCGAATCCGGCCTCTCGTGCCGCCTTGATGAGCAATGTGAGATCGTTGCCCCAATTGCCCGTGATCACTGCCTGCGCGCCGCTGGCTTTGATTTTGGTGACATAGGGAGCAAAATCTTTGATCTTGCCAATGGGGTGCAGTTCTTCACCGGCCACCTGCACGTCAGGCCGCACGGCGGCCAACTGGCGGCGGGCCTCGCGCACCACATGCTGGCCGAAACTGTAGTCTTGCCCGATCAGATAGACGCGCTTCAAGTCGGCGTCGCTATGCATCACCTCGACTAGCGCGGCCATGCGCATATCGGCATGCGCATCAAACCGGAAGTGCCAAAAGCTGCAGCGCTCGTTGGTGAGGCTGGGCTCAACTGCAGAGTAGTTCAAGAACATCAAGCGCGCATCGGGATGGCGCTCGTTATGGCGCTCAACTGCATCGACCAGTTGCAATGCCACCGCCGAGCTGTTGCCCTGCATCACGATGCGCACACTACGGTCGGCCGCCTGCTTGAGCTGGTTGAGCGCCTCGTCGCTGTTACCCTTGCTGTCCAGCACCAAAAGCTCCAGCGGCCGCGCTCCGCCCTCGGCAGCCGGCAGCCGCACGCCGCCGCGTGCGTTCACCTGCTCGATGGCCCAGGTGATGTTGCGAACCACAGCCTCGCCGGCATTGGCAAATGGGCCGGAAATACCCTCGATCATCGCGATGCGGATCGGCTCGCGAGTGAGCGCGCGGGCAGGTGCACTCTGTGCGCTTGCAACGGTAGTGGCACACATGGTAGCGCACAATGAAATGATGAAAGCTGTAATGCTGCTGCGTATAAATCTAAGCATGTTTGAGATAAGTCAATCAATGAGAAGTTGATGAGATGAGCCGGTAGACCTGGCCTTGAAAACCCGGCTCGAGTGCCTATCTTTGCTGTGTACCGGCGACGTGGGGTTGCCGGCCTATGCAACTTGAGTGAGATGTAATCAGGAGGATGCTATGTGGTCATTGAGTCCTATCAATCAGGCGCGTAGTGTAGCGCCTTCGCGGCAACCGGCAGGTTCTCTGGTGGACCGCATGTTCAACGATTTTTTCAGCGACGACTTCTTCAACCGCGGCTGGAATGTCACCAGCCACGGTGGCAATGGCGTCGCCGCAGCGCGCGTAGACATCGCCGATAAGGGCGACAACTATGAGGTGCATGCCGACTTGCCCGGAGTGGATAAGAAAGACGTCAAGGTATCGGTCGATGACAACCTCATCAGCATCGAGGCTGAAGTGCGGCGCGAGGAAGAGAAAAAAGAAGGCGAGCGCGTGGTGTACAGCGAACGCTACGCCAGCAAGTTCATGCGCCAGTTCACGCTGCCCGGCGAGGTGGATGCCAGCAAGGCCGACGCCAAGCTTGAGAACGGCGTACTCACGCTGACGCTGCCCAAGAAGGCGTCCGTGGCAGCGCGGCAACTGACGGTGAGTTAACTCAAACGCTCACCTGCCTTGCGGGCCAGTCCATGACCTGCGAGGCATCAACGATCTTCATATACTGCAATGAGTTAATTGCCGTTTCTGCACACTAGCAAACCATTGAAGGCATTATAGAGTATGCAGTATCATGTGTTGTGAATAAGTCAAAAACCTAAGGCGCAGGCAGATCTTGCAGGTTCCAGCGTGGTTTGACGCTGAAGTCGTAGCCTTGCTGCGCTAGTTGCGCATCGGCTTTGAGCCGCAGCGCACCGGCCAGCGCAATCATGGCGCCGTTGTCGGTGCACAGCGCAAGCTCGGGGTAAAACACCTCGAGCTTTTTTTTCGCCGCGGAAGCCGCCAGCTCCTCGCGCAGCAGGCGATTGGCCGCTACTCCACCCGCACACACCAGGCGTTCAAGCCCGGTTTGCTGCATCGCCATCAGGCATTTCTTCACCAGTACATCCACAATAGCAGCCTGTGTCGACGCTGCGAGATCGGCACGCTGCCTGTCACTGAGTGCACCTCCGAGCTTTTGCACCTGCGTGAGCACGGCTGTCTTGAGCCCTGCGAACGAAAAATCTAGATTGCCACTGTGCAACAGCGGCCGCGGCAAATCGAACGCACGTGGGTTGCCGCGCTCTGCCAGTTGTGCAAGTGCCGGCCCGCCGGGATAACCCAGGCCGAGCAGCTTGGCACTCTTGTCGAATGCTTCGCCTGCGGCATCGTCGACCGTCTCGCCCAGAAGCGTGTAGCGGCCAATGCCGTGCACCTGCATCAATTGCGTGTGGCCGCCCGAAACGAGCAAGGCCACGAAAGGAAACGCTGGCGGGTTCGTGCTGAGCAGCGGCGCGAGCAAATGCCCTTCGAGATGATGCACGCCGACCACCGGCTTTTCGAGCGCATAGCCGAGCGCACAGGCCACGCCGGCACCCACTAGCAGCGCACCCGCCAACCCTGGGCCCTGGGTGTAGGCAATCGCATCGATCTGTGCCACGCCGAGCTTGGCCTCGGCCAGCACATGCTGCAACAGCGGCAGCACGCGGCGAATGTGGTCACGCGACGCAAGCTCGGGAACCACGCCGCCGTAGCTCTCGTGCATCGCCACCTGCGAATGCAGCGCGGCTGCGAGCAAGCCTCGCGTGCTGCAGTACAGCGCCACGCCGGTTTCGTCGCAAGAAGATTCAATACCTAAAACGATCACGACGACATTGTGCACAATCGCGTCATGCTCAAAATGCCCCACTCACACTACCCGCGAGACCTCATCGGCTACGGCCGTAATCCTCCGCACGCAGCTTGGCCCGGCAACGCACGTATTGCCGTGCAGTTCGTGCTGAACTACGAAGAAGGCGCAGAGAACTGTGTGCTGCATGGCGATAAAACCAGCGAGCAGTTCTTGAGCGAGATCGTCGGCGCGCAAGCCTATGAAGCGCGACACATGAGTATGGAGAGCATTTACGAATACGGCTCACGCGCGGGTGTGTGGCGGCTTTTGCGTGAGTTTGAGCAGCGCAAACTGCCGCTCACGGTGTTTGGCGTGGCGATGGCGCTGGAGCGGCACCCGGAAGTCACGCAAGCCTTTATGGAACTCGGCCATGAAATTGCCTGCCACGGCTGGCGCTGGATTCATCATCAGCAGATGTCCGAGGTTGAGGAGCAGCAGCAGATTGCTCGCGCGATGCAAAGCATCCATCAGCTCACCGGCCATGCGCCCCTGGGCTGGTACACCGGGCGCGACAGCCCCAACACCCGCAGGCTGGTGGTGGAGCATGGTGGCCTGCTGTACGACAGCGACTACTACGGCGACGACTTGCCGTTCTGGACAGTGGTGCACACGTCACGTGGCCAGCGCGTGCCGCATCTCGTAGTGCCGTATACGCTGGATGCGAACGACATGCGCTTTGCCACGCCGCAGGGCTTTAACACTGCAGAGCAGTTCTATCAGTACCTCAAAGACAGCTTTGACGTGCTGTATGCCGAAGGCGATGAGGCCCCCAAGATGTTGAGCATTGGCATGCATTGCCGGCTGCTCGGCCGGCCGGGCCGCATGCGTGGCCTGCAGCGCTTCCTGGATTATGTGCAGTCGCACGAGCGTGTGTGGGTTTGCCGCCGTGTGGACATCGCACAGCATTGGGTGAAA
>CAYSMM010000210.1:0-4711 GCA_964432095.1 uncultured Burkholderiaceae bacterium
GGTGGTGGTGCTGATCGACCCTTGGGCCTTGCTGCAACCGGGCTTCTGGCTGAGCTTTGCTGCCGTGGCATTTTTGTTCTGGGGCGCGCCGCACGAGGCACAAGCACTGCACCAGCCAGACTCGACGCAGGCCACAAGCCGGTGGGTGAACGCATGGCGCGCATTCAAGGCGGCAGCTTGGGTGCAAGCGGTGGCCACGCTGTCGCTGGCGCCGCTGACGGTGCTGTTCTTTCAACAGGTATCGTTGGTGTCGCCACTGGCCAATGCGATTGCCATACCGGTGGTGTCACTGCTCGTGACGCCGGTGGCCGTGATCGCACTGCTACTGCCTGCACCCCTGTCCACCGTGCTGTGGCATGCCGCGCACGAGGCGCTGGCGGCGTTGCAGGGGTTTCTGGCCTGGCTTGCGCAATGGCCCGCGGCGACCGTGTCGCTGCCAACGCCATCACCCCTGGCATTTGCGCTGGCGCTGCTGGCCTGTGTGCTGTTGCTCGCGCCTGCATTGGGCCGCCTGCGCTGGCTGGGCGTACCTATGCTGCTACCCATGCTGTTGATTGCTCCGGTGTCACCTGCGCCGGGTGAGATGCAGGTGAACTTCATCGACGTAGGGCAGGGCACGGCCGTGCTGGTGCGCACCGCGGGCCACACGTTGCTGTACGACACCGGGCCAGCTTACGCCAGCGGTAGCGATGCAGCGGAGCGTGCCGTACTGCCTTTGCTGCGCGCGCTGGGCATACGCAAGCTCGACGCATTAGTGATCAGCCATCGCGACTCCGATCACGCGGGCGGTGCTGCGAGCGTGCTTTCCGCGCTGGTGACAGACCGCGTGATCACATCCATGAGTGCTCAAGAGTTGCCACAAGCACGGAACATCGAGCGTTGTGCGGCCGGCATGCATTGGTTGTGGGACGGTGTGCGTGTGGAGGTTCTGCACCCGCAGCGTGCCGACTACGAGCGTTCCGTCAAGCCAAACGCTTTGAGCTGTGTGCTCAAGCTCACGGCGAAAAGCGGAGCAACCGTGCTGCTGACCGGCGATATCGAGCAGGCGCAGGAGTTGCATCTCGTGAGTCGTGATGCGCCCGCGCTGAAGGCGGATGTACTACTCGCGCCCCACCACGGCAGCAAGACCAGCAGCACGGCCCCCTTCTTGCAAGCCGTGCAGGCACAGGCTTTGGTGGTGCAGGTGGCATACCGCAGCCGCTATGGACACCCGCATGAAGACGTGCTGGCACGCTATCAACAGGCTGGCGCGCAAGTGCTGCGTACCGACTGCGACGGTGCACTGTTGTGGCGCAGCGATTTGCCGAAGCACTGGGGACAATCACGCACAAATAGATGGCGATATTGGAGGCATACTTGCGCGAAAGCTGCACAAAGCAATGAGAAGCCTGACTTGCAAGAGAGTGACTAGAGGATGAACTGCTACGACGAGATGTACATCGCGCCAAAGGGGTTGCCGCTCGAAGGGCAGCCAGTCAGGGCGCACTACGAGGGCTACAACACCTGGCTGGCGGCGCAGCCCAGCGATTTGCTGGCAGCCAAGCGCAGCGAGGCCGAGATGATTTTTCGCCGCGTTGGCATCACATTTGCCGTATACGGCGACGAGCAGGGCACTGAACGGTTGATTCCGTTTGATCAGATTCCGCGCATCATTCCTGCCACCGAATGGCGCGACCTGGAGGCGGGGCTCAAACAACGCGTGGTTGCACTCAACCATTTTTTGCATGACATCTATCACTCGCAAGAGATCGTCAAAGCCGGCATCATCCCTGCCGACCAGGTATTCAACAACGCGCAGTTCCGGCCCGAGATGCTGGGCCTGGATGTTCCAGGTGGCGTGTATGCGCATATTGCGGGGATCGATATCGTGCGCGCTGGCCCAGCTGGCGGTCCGGGCGAGTATTACGTGCTCGAAGACAACCTGCGTGTGCCCAGCGGTGTGAGCTACATGCTAGAAAACCGCAAGATGATGATGCGGCTGTTCCCCGAGCTGTTTGCGCAATACAGGGTTGCACCCAATCAGCATTACCCCGACGCATTGCTTGAGACCTTACGCGCGGTCGCGCCGCAGGGCGTGAATGATCCTACCGTGGTGGTGCTTACGCCGGGCATGTACAACAGCGCGTACTTCGAGCACGCCTTTTTAGCGCAGCAAATGGGCGTTGAGCTGGTGGAAGGGCAGGATTTATTTGTGCGTGACGGTTTCGTCTACACGCGTACTACGCATGGCCCCAAGCGCGTAGACGTGATCTACCGCCGGGTGGATGACGACTTTCTCGATCCCCTGGTATTTAGGCCCGACACCAGCCTCGGCTGTGCTGGACTACTGAGCGTCTACCGTCAAGGCAACATCACCCTAAGTAATGCCATCGGCACCGGCGTGGCTGATGACAAATCCATTTACCCCTATGTGCCCCAGATGGTGGAGTTTTACCTGAGCGAGAAACCGATACTCAATAACGTGCCTACCTATATGGGAAGGAATACGAGTGAGCTAAGCTACATACTCGCCAACCTGTCGTCGCTCGTGGTTAAAGAGGTGCACGGCGCAGGCGGCTACGGCATGCTCGTAGGGCCGGCAGCCAGCAGCGCTGAAATTGCCGCATTTGCCGAGCGCGTCAAGGCCAATCCGTCCAACTACATCGCACAACCCACGCTTTCACTATCGAGCTGTCCTACGTTTGTGGAAAGCGGCATTGCGCCCCGGCACATCGACCTGCGGCCATTCGTGCTGTCAGGCAAACAAGTGCAAATCGTGCCCGGCGGTCTGACGCGTGTGGCGCTCAAAGAGGGCTCGCTAGTCGTCAACTCATCGCAAGGTGGTGGGACAAAAGACACCTGGGTGCTGGAGGAGTAAGCGATGCTGAGTCGAACTGCTGATCATTTGTTCTGGCTGGCGCGGTATACGGAAAGAGCCGAGAACACTGCACGCATGCTGGATGTGAACTACCAAACCTCGCTGCTGCCACAGTCAGCCGAAGTGGCTGAGCTGGGCTGGAAGGGCTTGCTGTCCATCAGCGAGTTGTCTCACGACTATGCAGCGCGCTACGGTGCTGTGGCTGCGCGCAACGTGCTCAACTATATGGTGCGTGATGACAGCAACCCTTCGAGCATCATTTCATGCTTGCGCGCTGCGCGCGAGAACGCGCGTGCAGTGCGTGGCAGCCTCACCACCGAGGTGTGGGAGACGCATAACGACACCTGGATTGATCTGCAGAACTGGATCAAGACATCACGCTTCGATGCTGAGCCTGCAAAGTTCTTCGAGTGGGTGAAACACCGCTCGCATTTGTCACGCGGGGTGACACTGGGCACCATGCTCAAGGACGAGGCGTTTCACTTTCTGCGCATTGGCACGTTCTTGGAGCGGGCCGACAATACCGCGCGCTTGCTCGATGTGAAGTTCCATGCGCTGCAAAGCGATTTTTACGGCGCTGCCACCAGTAAGGATTTGGAGTATGACTTCTACCACTGGAGCGCGATTTTGCGCAGCGTGTCGGGCTTTGAGGTGTACCGCAAGGTGTACCGCGACGTGATCACCCCCGAGCGAGTCGCCGAGCTGCTGATCCTGCGCCGCGACATGCCGCGTTCGCTGGCGGCGTGCATGGAAGAGGTGATCAGCAATCTCAAGGCGGTATCCAACGCACAAAGTGGTGACACAGAGCGTCGCGCAGGCAAACTAAATGCCGATTTGCAGTTCGGCCGCATCGACGACATTCTCGCCACAGGGCTGCATGCCTACCTCACAAACTTCCTGGAGCGAGTGGCCGATCTTGGCGACGGAATCAGCAGAGACTTCCTTATACCGGCAATACACTAGGGACTAACATGCCGTTACTGGTTTCTGGTATTGCAGAAACGGCAGCATACATAATAAAGTATATGAGTATTACTGATCATCCGATGCGCTGGCGGTGGCTGGCAAGATGAAGCTGCACATTACGCACAGCACAGAGTACTGCTACTCCCAGCCGCTGAAGTATGCGGTGCAAACGCTTTGCCTGACGCCACAGACTGGCCCCACGCAGCGTGTACTGCAGTGGCAGATCAAGGCGCCGGGTAGCTTACATGCGTATGTAGACGAGTACGGCAACGCGGTGCATATGCTGACGCTCGACAAGCCCGTTACTGAAAAGCTGCTACTTGCCAGTGGCGAGGTGATGACTGACGCGGTAGCCGGTTTCAATGAGAGCAGTGCCGTCAGCCCGCTGATCTACTTGCGTCAAACTACGCTTACCACGCCGCATGAAGGTATTTCTGCACTCGCTCGCACATTACTGGCGGGCGGCGCAGACGAGGACAGCCTGCTTGCGCTCGCGCGCGCCATCTTCAACCGCGTGCGCTACAAGCCCGGCACCACCGAGGTGGGTACTACGGCGCAACAGGCATTCGACTTGCAGACCGGTGTGTGCCAGGATCAAGCGCATGTGTACATCTCAGCCTGCCGTGCATGCGGCGTGCCCGCGCGCTATGTGAGTGGATACTTTTACGCTGCCAACGAGCCCGAGCTTGCCAGCCACGCCTGGGTGGATGTGTGCATCGATGCGCGCGTGCAGCGCTGGCTAAGCGTGGATGTGACACATCAATGCCTGGCCGACGAACGTCATGTGCGCCTAGCGGTGGGCGTGGACTACGCGGCCTGCGCGCCCATGCGCGGCGTGCGGCAGGGCGGTGGCGATGAGAGCATGAAGGTGAGTATTGGCATCAAGCC
>CAYSMM010000211.1:0-4644 GCA_964432095.1 uncultured Burkholderiaceae bacterium
CATTCTGAGCAGCCCTGCCCTGCTACCCACGCAAACGGCCAAGGACGAAAGCCCGTTGTTGATGCTGCTCATGGCCTCGGGCCTGGCGCTGCTGGTGGTGGACGTGGCGCTCATCCTCACGCTGTTTTGACTACTACTTATCGCAAATTTATACTGCCCCGTCTAATCTGCCATTACTGGTTTTCAAACGTGCAGCAACGGCATGTTACTGTTTGCAGTATGAGGCTAACTCAGCTTTACACAGCGGCTATACGGTAAAAGTGATGGCCTGCTGCGCGGCCAGCGCCTGCATGAAGCGCTCGCACGCGGCCAGTTGATCCAGCGTCACGAACTCGTCGGGTTGATGTGCCTGCGCGATGCTTCCGGGCCCGCACACCACCGTTTGAATGCCGGCGCGGGCGAACAGCCCTGCCTCGGTGCCGAAGGCGACGAGTGACGTTTTTTGTTGCTGCGACAAAAGCTTTGCCAGCCGTGTGACAGACGATGTCACTTCGCCTTCAAACTCTGGCACCTCGCAAATCGTCTCGAAGCGAAAACCGGCCTCGGGGCTCACGCGCTGCATTTGCGGCTCCAGCGTGCGCGCGTAGCCCGTCACCTCGCGCATCAGATCGGGCCCCTTGCGGTTGGGCAGGTTGCGAAACTCAAAGTTGAACGTGCAGTCACGCGGCACCACGTTGTCGGCAATGCCACCGTGGATCACACCGACGCTGGCGGTGGTGTAGGGCACGTCGAAGCCCTCCCAGCGCGGCTCGTGCTGCTCAAACTCTTCGGCCATGCCGGTGATGCGCGCAATCACGCGCGCGGCGTACTCGATCGCATTCACACTGTGCGGCGTGAGCGACGAATGCGCCTCTTTGCCACGTACGCAGCAGCGGTAGCGGTACACGCCCTTGTGCGCAATGGCGGGCACCATCTCCGTGGGCTCGCCGATGATGCAGGCGGCCGGAGCAAGGCCCGCGTCGCGCAGGTCGGCAATCAACTCACGCGCGCCGAAGCAGCCCACCTCCTCGTCATAAGACAGCGCCACATGAACCGGCGTTTGCGCCTGCGCCAGTTGCGGCGCTGCCTCCAGCACGCAGGCGATGAAGCCCTTCATGTCGCAACTGCCGCGGCCATACACACGACCGTCGCGCAGCGTCGCGGCAAACGGAGCCAACGTCCACGGTTGATCGTCCACCGGCACGGTGTCGGTGTGCGCACTCAAGATCAACCCGCCAGGCCGCGCCGCGCCCAGTGTGGCAAACAGGTTGGCCTTGCGGCGCTCGGCGTCGTGCGTCAGACGGATACTGCTGGCATGCGGGCTCAGGCGCGCCTGGCAATACTCGATCAAGGGCAGGTTACTCTGGCTGCTGACGGTATTGAACGCCAGCAATGTGCCAAGCGTGCTGATCACCCCTTCAGAGGGGCTGGCGGTGACGGCTGAAGGCATGCGCAGATCCATGCTGCAAAGTGTACGGCCTGGCTTGAATCTGGTTTGAGCCTGGCTACGCAGTGGATTGTGCTTTGATAGGGGAATGGCCTGCGCTTTTCTACTTGAAAGAGTACACTTTGCCAGACAGAGCATGCAGTGTGCACAGCCGCATGCGCCTCGCATTGCCGAGCCATCTGAACAAGGCCACCGAGATGAACCTGATCGAACCCATCCTCAACAGCGCCGCCAGCATGTCCGCGGTACGACGCGACATTCACGCGCACCCCGAGCTATGTTTTGAGGAAATGCGCACCAGCGACCTGGTGGCGCAAAAACTCACCGAGTGGGGGATTCCCATTCATCGCGGGCTGGGCAAGACGGGCGTGGTCGGCATCATCAAAGCCGGCACCTCCAGCCGCGCCATTGGCCTTAGGGCCGACATGGACGCGTTGCCCATGACCGAGCACAACACCTTTGCGCACGCCAGCAAGCACCCGGGCAAGATGCACGCCTGCGGCCACGACGGCCACGTCGCCATGCTGCTGGCTGCGGCACAGCACCTGGCCCGGCATCGCAACTTCGACGGCACGGCTTACCTGATTTTTCAGCCGGCCGAAGAAGGCGGCGGCGGCGCGCGCGAGATGATCAAAGACGGCATTTTCGAGCGCTTCCCAATGCAGGCGGTGTTTGGCATGCATAACTGGCCGGGCATGACAGCCGGCAGCTTCGCGATCAGCCCCGGGCCGGTGATGGCATCGAGCAATGAGTTCAAGATCGTGATTCGCGGCAAGGGCAGCCACGCCGCACTGCCGCACAATGGCATAGACCCTGTACCCGTGGCATGCCAGATGGTGCAGGCGTTTCAAACCATCGTCACGCGCAACAAAAAACCCATCGACACCGCCGTGATCAGCGTGACGATGATTCACACCGGCGAAGCCACCAACGTGGTGCCCGACAGTTGCGAAATTCAAGGCACGGTGCGCACCTTCACTGTGGAGGTGCTCGACCTGATCGAGCAGCGCATGCGCGAGATCGCGCAGCACACCTGCGCGGCCTTCGGCGCCGCCTGCGAATTTGAGTTTGCGCGCAACTACCCGCCCACCGTGAACCACGCCAACGAGGCCGAGTTTGCACGCAAGGTGATAGCCAGCATCGTGGGCGAGGGCAATGTACTGACGCAAGAGCCCACCATGGGCGCCGAGGACTTTGCATACTTTCTGCAAGTCAAACCCGGCGCCTACTTCTTCATCGGCAATGGCGACGGCGCACACCGCGGCAACTACGAGGGCGGTGGCCACGACATCGGGCCGTGCATGCTGCACAACCCGCGCTACGACTTCAATGACGACCTCATTCCCATGGGCGCCACCCTGTGGGTGCGGCTGGTGGAGCAGTGGTTAGCGGCTGAAGGTAGCACTTAACCCTTAAACTCCTCCCTGTATTGTGCCTTTTCTGGTAATCATGTAAAGATAGAATTATATATACAATATATAGTATCTAGACTAATTCTGCATTCACTCGCTGATCGCAGGGATCAGCAGGACGACAGCCCTCACGGTGAATCTGCTCGTCAATTGGCCGGTTGCTTCGCTAAGAATGCGGCGTGCTCTTGCGGCCATGCAGCGGCAAAGCGCTGCAGATATATCTGTGCCTCGTCATGCTGCCCGCTCAAGCGCAGCGCAGTAATCAAGCGCTCGAGTACGCGCGGCTCAGCAGAAAAATGCAGCAACCGCTTGAGCGGCGCAACCGATTCGGCTGCGTTTTCCGCCGTCACTTCCTGCGTCATCCAATGCGCAAACTGTGCATAGGGCTTGAACAGCCAACTCTGTTGCGCCACCTCCACCGGATTCACCCCCGGCGCGGGTGTGCGCCGGTGCGGGCCGTTGTAGGCTTGTGAAACACGGTCGTAGTCCCACGCCGCATACGCGGCACACAGCAGCAGCAACCCAGCAAAGATGGGCAATGCGAACGTCCCCGCACGCTGCATCACTGCGTCATTGACCGCTGTCACCGCCGGCTCGCGCGTAAACACCACGGCCAGACACAAGCAAAACGGCAGCCAGAAGTGCATATAGTGCAGCGGGTACTCCAGCCCGCTGTGCAGCACGAGTACGCCCAGCATCAGCCACGCCATCTGCCTGCCGTGGTCACGCTCAGCCCAAGGCTTGGCTCGCACCGTGCCCAGCACGAACGGCAGCACCACCAGCAGCATGCCGAACAAACCCAGCTCAACCCAGGCATGCAGCACGATGTTGTGCGCATTGTCGATCAGCTCCATATGCCGGCCGCGAAAGCCGGCGTTGGCAAAGTCATGCATGAAATGCGCGTACCCAAGCTCGTATGCGCCATAGCCCGCAAGAGGCGCGTCGGCGATCAGCACACCCACGTTGTGCCACAGCGACCGGCGGCTAGCCCCCACCGTCTCGGCAAAGCGTTCAACACCCGCCACCATCGGCCAGTCGAACGCAAACGCCAGGCTGCGCAGCGCAGCCCACTCAACCAAATAGAACAGCGGCAACAGCATGAAGACCCTGCGCACGTCGCGCTGCACACCCTCACCTCGCCACAATGCAGCGGCCAGCGCGAGCAACAATAACTCCAGCACGCCCGTGCGTGAGCCGCTGATGAGCGAGCCGCTGACCAGCAGTGCCGTCGAAGCCACCACGATGGATGCGCGCCAATTGCGCTCATGCGCAAGCCACCACACCGCCGCAAGCCCCATGGCCATCAACGTGGCAAACTGATTGGGCTGCCGTACATTGCCGAAAGCCACACCAGCCTTGCCCTGCTGATTGAAAAACGGGTGAAACGGCCCTTCAGCATCAAAAAACTGCAACCAGCCAATGGCGAGATTGAGCAGCGCTGCAATCAGCACGCCGTACGCAAGCGCACGCACCGCGAGCTGCGGCGAAGCGAATTGAAGCGCCGCGCCGATCAGCAGCATCAGCACCAGCATGCCCGCAAAAAGCGGCTGCGCGGTCAACCACCCTGAGTGGATCAACACAAACGCGGCCAGCAGCAGCAGCCAGTTTTGTGCATGCGATGCAGCGCAAAGACTGCGGCCCGCCAACGCTCTCCACACCCCAAGCAACATGAGCGAAGCGACTGCCATGCCGATCATCTGCGGCCAGGCAGCAGTTGAAGGCCCGTAGGCGATGGGGCTGATGAAACCGGCTGAGAGTAGAGCGGCCAGCATGAACGTGCTGCCCTTATGCCATAACGCATGCGAT